>CAMDNC010000013.1 GCA_945902755.1 Flavipsychrobacter stenotrophus | reverse complement strand
GGTGCATCACTGCTAATGACAGAATGAAGGAATAAATTATTAACCATAAATAAACAGCCCCGGGATGTCTATTCCTGGGGCTGTTTGTATTATATGCTTTGAACTATTAATGCTTGAAGTGCCTGAGCTGGGTCATTACCATAGCCATGTTGTTGCCCTTGCAGTAGGTGATGCTGTCGGCATCGCGCACTGAGCCGCCGGGCTGTATTACAGCATTGATACCAGCATCGTGTGCCATGCGTACACAATCGTCGAACGGGAAAAAGGCGTCAGAAGCGAGCACTGCACCTTGCGTAGCGAAGCCCGATTGTTTGGCCTTGTCTAGCGCATGACGCAGGGCGTCTATACGGCTGGTTTGTCCGCAACCCTTGCCTATCAGCTGGCGGTCTTTTACTATAGCTATTGCATTTGATTTCAGGTGTTTGCAAACGATGTTGGCAAACAACAGATCTGTATGCTCAGCCTCTGTGCAGTTACGAGCACCAGCTTCGTTCCACTCAGTAAAGTTGGTGTTGTCTGCTGCTTGAACTAGTACACCATTCAGTATGCGCTTGTATTCGCGCACAGGGAAAAAAGATTGTTTTTGCTGTAGCAGAATACGGTTTTTCTTGGTTTTGAGTATCGTCAACGCATCATCGTCATAAGCAGGCGCAATGAGGATTTCGAAGAACAGCTCACTAATTTTTCCGGCTACCGATGCATTGATGGTTTGATTGGTAACGAGTACACCACCAAAAGCGCTTTCTGGGTCGCCGGCAAGAGCGGCATCCCATGCTGCAGAAACATTGCTGCGTGTGGCTATGCCACAAACATTGGTGTGCTTGATGACCGCAAATGTAGGCTCAGTAAATTCTGAAATTATCTGGCAGGCTGCGTCTACATCTACAAGGTTGTTATAAGAGAGTTCTTTACCATTAAGCTTTGTGAAGAGTTCATCGAGGTTACCGTAAAAAGCAGCATGCTGATGAGGGTTTTCGCCATAACGGAGATGCTGTTTGCTAGCGTGCGACAATTGAAACTGGGCAGCATCGGGGCTGCTATTGAAGTAATCTGAAATGGCCACATCATAGTGCGCACATTCGGCAAAAGCTACTGCTGCGAACGAACGTCGGTCGGCGAGTGTAGTATTGCCATTGTCGCTGGCCAGCAACTGGAGCAGGTTGGCGTACTGATTGCGAGACGCAACAATAACTACGTCCTTATAGTTTTTGCCAGCAGCACGTATCAGCGACACGCCACCTATGTCTATTTTCTCAATGATGGTTTTTTCGTCGGTGGTTTGTTTCAGTGTTTCTTCAAACGGATACAAGTCTACAATCACAAGGTCGAGCAATGAAATGCCATATTCCTGCGTTTGGCTGGTATCTTCTGGTAAATCGCGACGCGCTAGGATGCCACCAAATACGCGTGGGTGTAGTGTTTTTACTCTGCCGCCCAAAATAGATGGGTAACCAGTTACACTTTCCACAGCAGTGCAGGGAATGCCTAACTGCTCTATAAAAGACTGTGTGCCACCAGTAGAGTAAATGGTAACGCCCAGCTCATGTAGCTTGCGTACTATGGGTTCCAAACCGTCCTTGTAAAATACCGAGATAAGCGCAGATTGTATTTTGCGATCCATTGAATTGTAAATTGTTTTTATGTAATAATGTGTGGCAAAGATACCGTGTGTGAGGGCAAAAGCCAAGAAGCGAATAATAAGCGGCACTTACAAAGACACTGCAGGACGAAAAGGAGACCCAAAAAACGGAATACGGGTAGCAATGAAGTGAAAAGTAGGTAAATTGCATGCCCGATTTGCTTATAATTGAAATTGCCCTTATATTGTACCATTATTTAAATAAGTTGTAACTTATGAAACGTGTCATCAGTCTTGCCGTGCTGCTAGGAGCTACTCTTGGTTTTTATTCTTGCAAAAAGACTATCAACTGTGAAACCCCTGTTATTCGGAAGGTTTTATTCTTCAGTCCATTATCTAGCCTGAAGGTGCCAGACACCTCTGCAGTGGTAAATAAGTTCAGAAAAGGCAGTGACTTCGGGCAATTGTCGGAGACTTTTCCTGCTATAAGGTTAGTACAGGTAGGTGTTACAGACAAAAGTATGGAGATACCAATGAAGGGTGAAGAAACCTATGAATACGACTGGCAGATAAAACTGAAACCATCGAACAGAGTATATTATATTTCAAATATATCTCACGAGAGTGCCACCTCTAAAACGCACTATTGCACGAATACGGTAACCTACAAACTGAACGACTCGTTGGTAACTGTACCCGGCAATCCTTACTCGACAGTACCTTATTATCCATCGGACATACAGATCCAATATTTCGATTAATAAACGGAAACAAGGGGAAAAACAATTCATAATAGATAGTCCGCATGGTGATATGGGTAGCGGCAATATTGGTTTGGCTACTTTTGAAGTTATTACTACTACTTTATGCAGGTTTATTTAGACTTACTGAAGCACATACTGGAGAATGGGGCTCAAAAAACTGACCGTACCGGAACGGGTACAATCAGTTGTTTCGGGTATCAGATGCGTTTTGACCTTGCAGAAGGATTTCCGATGGTAACTACTAAAAAACTACACCTGAAATCTATAATACATGAGTTATTGTGGTTTTTGAAGGGGGATACCAACATTGGGTACCTGAAAGAACACGGAGTACGCATATGGGATGAGTGGGCTGACGAAAATGGCAATCTGGGGCCAGTGTATGGCCATCAATGGCGCAGCTGGACAGGAGCTGATGGCAAAACATACGACCAGATAAAGGATGTACTACACCAGATAAAAACCAACCCCGATAGCAGAAGAATGATAGTAAATGCCTGGAATGTGGCAGACCTGCCTGCTATGAAGCTGAGTCCGTGTCATGCATTGTTTCAGTTTTATGTGATAGACGGTAAGTTGTCTTGCCAATTGTATCAGCGCAGCGGCGATGTTTTTTTGGGAGTGCCATTTAATATAGCCTCTTATGCCCTACTGACGATGATGATGGCGCAGGTATGTGGCTTGCAGCCGGGTGAGTTTATACATACATTTGGAGATGTGCATCTTTATAACAACCATATAGAGCAGGCTAAGTTGCAACTAACCAGAACACCTTACCCTCTGCCAGTAATGAAGATAAATACGGAGGTGAAGGATATATTTGCATTCAGGTATGAAGATTTTGTGCTTGAAAACTACAACAGTCACCCTGCCATAAAAGCACCCGTAGCAGTGTAGCCTATTTTAAAATAATGCATAACAGATTGAAAGTGCATTAATTATGCTAAATTGTATTCACTCTAGACGCCGGTATGTGAACTTATAAAAACTTATTGCAACATTGTTTTTTAGTTCTAAATAATAACGATATTTTTGCACCAAACTTAAATACATAGCAATGAAAAAACAATTTCTACTTATGGCGAGTGCGGCTTTTTTGCTTGCATCTTGCGGCGGTGAGACTAAAACAGAAGATGCAGGTCAGTCACAGGCTCAGATAGATTCTGCAGTAAATGCACAGGTTGCAGAGCGCGAAGCAGAAATGGCTCGTAAAAACGACTCTACTCTGAAGGCAATGGAAGCAGAAAAAGCTGCTGCTGATTCGGCTGCTGCTGCTGCCGCTAAAAAATCATCTGGTGGCAAAAAAACCACTAAAACTCCTAAAGCTGAGCCAGCATCACCTGCTCCGCCACCGCCGCCACCACCACCAAGCGGAGGTCTGAAGGGTCGTTCTGATCAATCACAAAGCGGTACAGAAGCTAAGCCAGCATCTGGTGGAGGTTTGAGAGGTCGTTCTGATCAATCACAGAAATAATTTACTATTCTTTGTTAGAGAGGGGTGCATGATTTGTCATGCACCCCTCTCTAATTTAAAAAATGAATATAGGCCCGCAAGTAAAAGGTATACTTGAAGAATAGGATATCTCAGTATGGTAGAATAACTACATAAAAAAACCGTTGCTATTTAGAGCAACGGTTTTTTTATGTAAATAACTGTATAATTACTGCTTAGCCATGTTTGTAAACGTGTAAGTAGTAGTAGTGTTAGTTGCGTTTTCTTTTTCTGTTAGGGTCATAGAAGCGATTGTACCGCTTATGTTACCAGTACCAGTGTAAGTGAAACCACCAGAAACAGTAGAAGTAATTGTGAATACAGAACCAGTTGCAGTAGTGTTAGAAAGTGTAACAGGTACAGTAATTACTGGTGCGCTGGTGTTGTCTTTCAGGATAAGTTCCATTTTAGTAACATCAGTACCTACTGTAGTGAAAGACATTCTCCAGTTAGTATATGTATTAGAAGGAGTAGCATTGTCTGTACCGTTACCTACATAAGTATTTGCATAAGTTGTTCTGAAGATAGTTTCGCACTTGTCTCCACCTATGCCAGTAGGGCAAGTACATTTACCTTCGCTACAAGTACCGCCGTTTTGGCAAACTACATCTTTACACTCGTCTTTGTTGCAAGAAGTGTACACTACTGCGCCAAATGCGCTGATTGTCAGGAATGCGCTTAATGCGATTTGTTTAAATGATTTCATATTGGTTTTTTTACGTTAAAATGAATGTATGGCGCAAAACTAAGTCAAAAATGTCTAATAACAATGTATTCCTTAGAAATACCATACTTTGTAATTGTTAACTTTTTTTCGCTCTATTAACTGTAGCTACTACTACTTAGTGCCTGTATCTTTACAATTTATGCTGTATCGTGTTTTAGTAGCTGTATTGGTGTTTTTGCTGAGCTTTTGCAGCATAGGGGCAGGTGCTACGTACCAGTATACCGACAATTGTGCGCAAGCATACAATCATTTTATGGCATTGCGTTTGGCAGCGGGTAGGTCAGCCTTATTACAAGAGCAAAAAAACAATCCCCAAAACCTGATGGCAACTTATATAGCAGACTACGAAGACTGCCTAGTGCTGCTACTAAATACAGACAAGCAAGAATACGAACGAAGGAAGGCAGGAATGGAAAAAAGATTGGTGTCTCTTAGTAGTGGCGACGCATCGGAGCCATGGTATCGGTTTTGTGTGGCAGGCGCTTACATGCACAGGGCCATTATAAATGTGAAGTTTGGAGAGCAATATAAAGCAGCGTTTAATTTCAGAAAGTCTTTTGCGTTGCTAAAAGAAAACAAACGTTTGTTTCCGGAGTTTGAATATAACCATACAGTAACCGGGCTGCAAGAGGCCGTAGTGGGCTCGCTACCTGGCAACTATAAATGGTTGGCAGCGGTATTTGGGGTAAAGGGTAGTGTGCGGAATGGCACTGAAAAGCTGGCTGTGTTTGTACACACACATACCGAAGCCGACCCGCTGTATGCCGAAACGCTGCTGTATTATGTGTATACCCGTTTTTACCTACTGGCAGAGACTGAACCAGTTTGGCAAATGCTGAATAACAGTGAGTGGGATGTGCAAAACAATTTGCTAAAGGCGTATGTAAAAGTAAACATAGCGCTAGATCACAGAGAGGCAAGCGCTGCATTAGCAACACTAAAGTTGGCCGCTACCAATGAACAACATACAATATATCCGGTTTTTGATTACCAGCAGGGAATAGCAATGATGGCAAAAGCAGATACAAATGCTATTTATTATCTTAACAGGTACCTAAAGCATAACCGGAGTGAACTGTATGTGAAAGAAGCATGGCAGAAGATGGCACTATTGTGGTATGTAAACGATAATGAAAACAAAGCATGGTATTGCAGACAACAAATATTAGGTGCAGGTAGCACCAGAATAGATGCAGATAAACAAGCGCAACGGTTTGCTACCAGCGCTATATGGCCACATAAAACTTTGCTGCGAGCTAGAATGCTAATAGATGGTGGTTATTATGAGCAGGCATTGGTACTGCTGCAACAGACCAATGCCCCACAATTGAAAAATGTAGCCGATAGGTCAGAGTACTACTTCAGATTGGGTAGGGTGTATGAAGAGATGGCACATATGCCAATGGGAACGAGACTGTATAAAGATGCACTGGCGGCCTATAAAATGGCAATGAATGAAGGTGCAGGTAGACAAGAGCAGTTTGCCGCCAGGGCAGCGCTGCACACAGGCAAAATATATGAAGCGCTGCAAATGGACAAAGAAGCAATATCAATGTACAACCGATGTATAGACATGCCCGAACACGATTTTCAGAACTCGATAGACCAGCAAGCCAAGGCTGGGATAAACAGGATAGAATGGAAAAACAAACATTTGACGCATTAAGTTATGTATCAATGTGTGGTTGGGAATGGGCACTACATGAACACGAAAGGCCGAACCATAAATAGGTGACTTTGTGCTAACGTATAAGCTGCTGTAAAACAATCACCAAACAAAGGTTATCCACAGAAAAAAGATTTATGATAGTGCGTTTTTAGTACTATCATATACAGCTATGCGTATGTAACAAAACGCAAAATTGTCAGAAAGAAAACGTCGTATCACCTTTGTGCTATGGACTTAAGATTTGATGAATCGCATGTAGAAGGCATAGCAAGAGTATTGTACCTGCAATGCGAAATGAGTGTAAGGGAAGTGTCACAACGAGTGAGGCAACCAGAGGGGACGATAGAAAACTGGATACGAAGTGGAGAGTGGGATATGTTCAGAGAATCGCTGAGTATATCAAAAAAGAAACAGCTTAAATATCTGTACAAAGCATTGAACTCAGTGACGAGCAGACTGAACGCAACCGAAGAACCTACACCCAAGGATGTGGAGCTGATGATGAAGTATAGTGCCATGATAAAAAACGTAGACACTGAGCATGACTTGTCAGGATTGATCCATTTGGGAGAAGCATTTTTGACATGGCTGTACAAAAAAGATGAACAGCTATCCAAAACTGTGACGATAGAAATGGAGGCGTACATAAAGGAGCAAAAGGAATTGTAGTATAGACAAGTTGACGAAAAAAATACCCTGAAGTGTAAGAAGAAGGAATATGACCGATAGACAATTGATAGCAAGGTGGGAAGAGTTTGTAAAGATGATAAAATCGGGAACGCTAACCGATAAAAAAGAAAACGAAGCAGCTCTAGTAGCTAGAAAAGCTAGACTGGAGGCTGAACCTGAGAAATGGTTTGGGTATTACTTTCCTAGGTTTGCTTATGCAAAGGCAGCTGCATTTCAGCTAAACTCCACAAACCGAATACTCCACAACAAAGAATGGTGCGAAGTGCGCATGTGGAGTAGGGAGCTGGCTAAAAGCACCCGTACTATGATGGAGGTATTTTACCTGGCACTGGTTGGGCATAGAAATGAAGATGACCGAATGGTGGTGCATGCCGATGGCTCAATGACAGAAGCACAAAGAATAAAAAAACGCTGTGTACTGATGATAAGCAACAGTCTGGACAATGCAACCCGACTGCTGATGCCCTACAAAGCTAATATGGAGTATAACCAAAGACTGATACAAGATTATGGCCAGCAGGTGGGAGATGGTGTGTGGAGTATTACAGAGTTTGTAACAAGGGGAGGGGTATCGTTTAGGGCGGTAGGGGTAGGGCAAAGCCCCAGAGGGACAAGAAATGAGGAGGCAAGGCCAGACATCATATTGTTTGACGATGTAGACACAGATAGCGACTGCCTGAACAGTGATATTGTATCTAAAAAATGGCGTTGGATAGAGGAAGCTGCTATTGGTACCAGATCCGTATCGGTGGCTACCACCATTATATTTTGCGGCAACCGTATAGCCCTGTCGTCTTGCATACAAAAGGCAGCAGATATAGCAGACCACGTAGACATTGTGAATATACGTAATGAGCAAGGACGTTCTTCCTGGCCTGAAAAAAACAGCGAATCGGATATAGATAGAGTACTAAGCCAAAAAAGCTATGCAGCGCAGCAAAAGGAATACTACAACAACCCATTGACTGAGGGGGCGGTGTTTAGACAAATGGCCTACAAACCAGTGCTGCCTATCAATGAATATACCATACTAGTGTGTTATACAGACCCATCATACAAAACAACCGCCGACTATAAAGCCACAGTGCTGGTGGGTAAATGGCGAAGTGAATACCATGTAATAAAATGTTACTTAGACCGAGCCACTACTGCCGAAATGATAGACTGGCACTATGATATAATGAATATCGTAGGTAATCGTAGCTGTTATTACTACATGGAGCAGGTGTTTATGCAAGATGTGCTTGTGAAAGAAGTGAGTGATGCGGGTAGACGAAGAGGGAGAACGATACCCATAATAGGCGATACCCGCAAAAAACCCGACAAGTTTATGAGGGTAGAAAGCCTGCTGGAACCCATGAACAGAAATGGTGAACTGTACCTGAATGAGCAAGAAGAACACAACCCACATATGCAGCGATTGGTAGAACAGTTTAGAGCTTTTTCGCAGGCGGGCAATGCGCACGATGACGGACCAGATGCGGTAGAGGGAGCTGTATGGATAATAATAGAAAAGACAGCTAATAAAGGTGGGCACGGGATAACACTAGGTGGTAAACCCCATAACAACAAACGATACTGAGAATGTATGAACAATGAAAAAAGTGCGTAATAGAGTGCGATAAAAAATAAGGACATTTGCGATATACGTAAAACAGTAAAACATGAAAAATGTATTTTTTGCACTGCTTATAATTTTGAGTATTGATAGTGAAGTAGCTGCGCAGCAAGACAGGAACGAAAGAAGGGAAGAGCTAAAAGAAGCACAGGATGAGAAAAAAGCAAAAAACAACGACAGGGTAGACTACAATTTGCTAAGAAGGCAGATATTGACACTACCTGAATACGCTGAGCAAAGAAGTAGACTGCAGGAAATAAGAAAAGCAGGTAAGGGTATACCCAAGATATATGCAGTTGTAGACTCGCTAAACGACAATAATGATGGTAAAAAACTGATAGGCTATATAATGCTGACACTGGGAGATAACGTTGCTAATGTATACGAAGTAACGTATGACCGTACTTCCAAAAAGATAGTACAAGTAAAGCCCACAGGCGAAACGCTGGAAATAGATAAAGAAGAGGCTTCAGAGCCTGGTAACAGGCAAAATGTAAAAAAGCCAACGGCGAGAAAGAAGAAAGGTGAGGAAGAGGAGGATGAAGAAGAGGAGGATGAAGAAGACAAGCCTACAAAAGGAAAAAAGAAAGAACCGAAAGAAGAGGATGAATAGTGAATAGCCGCGCCGCTGCAACTATTGAAGAACTAGTGACAATAGTACCCCCAATAGGGATGCAGTGCTGGATGTCAACGCCTAAGGAGACTAAATAAACCAATATAAACCTTTAAACCATGCCTATAATAACCGTTGCAGAGCTGGAAACCAAGCTGTATGCAGAAGTAATAACAGAGATCACAAGAGGTGACATAGCGATAGCAGAAATAGCTATTGCTACTGCCGAGCAAGAGTGCAAGATGTACCTAAGCCGCTACGACCTTACTCAACTATTTGGTACAGGAACAACGCCACCTGCTGTACAAGATGAGTACCTGAAAAGTATAGTAAAAGACGTGGCTTGCTGGCACTTATTGCGTCTTAACAACACAGGAGTAGAGTATAGCACCAGCAGAGTCGCTTACACAGACGCAGTAGAGGTGCTGAAAAGCATAAAAACAGGCGCTTTGCAACCAGATGGATGGCCCTACAAGGATGCTGGGAACAATACAGCACTGCCAGAAAGCAACGCTATAAACTGGAACA
This sequence comes from Flavipsychrobacter stenotrophus, assembly GCA_945902755.1. Taxonomy (GTDB): domain Bacteria; phylum Bacteroidota; class Bacteroidia; order Chitinophagales; family Chitinophagaceae; genus Nemorincola; species Nemorincola stenotropha_A. The sequence continues at coordinate 29,120 of CAMDNC010000013.1, read as the reverse complement.
GTAACCCCAAAAGAAGTAATCATTACTAGGTAATTGTTACAACGCCAAATCAAGGTGTGAATATCAGGAGAATAAAACTTCTCCCAATTGCATGTAGGCAAAAAGAACAACAGCAAACAGGCTGTATAGGATTATCGTGAGATATTTATTGTTCTTTTTAGCATCGCGTGATAGTGTTTGTATATTGGGGGTGAACCAATATGCAGCACCAAGCGATAATAAGAATGTTGCAAAGTAGATAGGAAACCGGAACAAGACAAGTATCATAGCAGCGAAGCCTACCCAATCTTGAATAAGCATTGCCAAGCCCTTTACTATAACGCAGTTAAACAAAGCCAACACCATTAAGCCAACAACATAAGCCAACAACTTATTGCCTGTAGTCTTGTATACAAGGCTATAAAATTCTGTTAGTATTCGTCTCATTGTTATAATAATTGCACTGTAGAAATTTATATCAATAGAAGCAAGGGATACGTAAAGATAATAATATTCTATTTGGAAGTGTAAGGGAATCAGCTTTAAATAAACGTAAATTAATCGCATCATATGGAGAAGATAATATTGAATGAATTGAACGTAAGGTCAATTGACCGAAATAGGAAGGATATAAACACTTGGCGTAATGCACTAAGTGCGGCAGAGTCTATGCATCACCCTAACAGAACCAGGCTATATGACCTTTATGAAGATATACTGCTAGATGGGCACCTAACGGGTGTGGTAGCTAAGAAAATAAATGCTGTACTTAATAAAGAAATATATTTTGAAAAAGGTGGAAAAAAGGTGCACAAGCTAGACGGCCTAATAGCTTCAATGGCATTCAGAGAGGTAATAAAAACCATTCTGGAAACCTTGTTGTGGGGTTTGTCGGGATTAGAGTTTGTGCCGGGTACGGAGTTGATATGCAATTCCATACCAAGAAAGCATATAAAACCAGAAAGTAGAGTGATAGCCTACGAGCAAAACGGACAGGAAGGAATACACTATGCAGACCTGCGCAATGTGTGGGTAATGGAGACACCGGGAGATATGGGTCTGTTGCTGCGGTGTGCTCCATACTGCCTGTATAAAAGAAGTGGGTTGGCCGACTGGGCTCAATTTATAGAACTATTTGGGCAGCCGGTACGCGTGATAAAATATGACTCGTATGACGAGCAAACTAAGGAAGAACTGAGAAAGGTGCTGGAAGATAGTGGTAGCTCGCTGTCTATGATGATACCCCGCCAGGCAGATTTCGAAATAAAAGATGGAAAACAAGCCAATAGTGATGGTGGATTGCAGTTATCGTTTATAAAGGCGCTAAACGAGGAAATATCTGTAACAGTGCTGGGCAACACAGAAACCACCAACAGCAGTCGTAGTGCGGGTTATGCACAAAGCAAAATACATCAGGAACAGCAGTATGAAATAACAAAGGCAGACATAGCCTACACTACTGCTATGCTCAATACACCAGCTTTTATGCGCATACTACAGTCGTACGGATATGAGGTGGCGGGAGGAAGGTTTGTATTTGCAAAAGATACAGACATTGAGTATTTGCACAAACGAATGACAATAGATAAAGGCCTGGCGGGTATAGTAGGTATTCCAGACAGTTACTGGTATGATACCTATGGTATACCGCAGGCTTAACTACAAACATCTACTAAAACCTAGAAAATAGAAATGATGAACTCACCATTCGCACAATTGTTTTTGGCACTGCAAGTGCATATAAAGAGCACCGTAACCAGCATCAGTTATGTGGCTCAAGACACTGGGCAGTTGTCGGCAAAAGTAAGACCGCCAGTGACGTTTCCGTGTGTGCTGATAGACTTTGACAAGTTCTCCTTCAGCAATCTCGGCGAGGGTGTGCAGACGGCTTGTGGAGAAGTAGTGCTAAAGCTGGGTTTTGCACCACTGAGTTCTACTGCCCACAACACCCCCAACGAATACAAAGAAATGGCCATAAGCTACTACGACCTAGAATGGGCACTGCAGAAGGTACTACATGGCTGGAGTGCAGGGGGTAGTTTCGGGTGTATGATTCGAGTATCCGCCGATACACAAACCCGCACTGATGGATATAGGGTAAGGGAAATAAGGTATTCGGTAACATTTGACGATTACAGCACCCAGCCCGAGCAACTCTACACCCCTGCTAGCTTGCAGGTAACACTTGGTGAATAAGGTCTGGCATAACTAAGGTCTATTGAACTATAAGCCCGCAAATAGATGTTGGTACATGTTTTTTCAATAATTTTGAATATCACAAAACGTAATTGGTATGGAAAGGAAAGAATTTATCAAAAAAGGGATAGTTGCTACTGCGCTTACTTACCTACACAACGCCATAACCAGTCCGCTGAGGGCAGCGGAGAAGGTAGCCACATCGCCCTACAGAGGCGTAGAAGCTGTGCTACCCCCTACCAACACACATATGGTGGGAAATGGATTTAAAGTGATGAACTATTTCCCGAATGGAAGAGGATTTGAGGAGCGCATGAGCCCGTTTTTTTTGTTGGATTTTAATGCCGAGGTAAGTTATCCCCCGTCCGAGATATCTAGAGGTGTAGGTGTGCATCCGCATAGAGGTATTGAAACCATCACATTTGCGTACAAAGGAGCGGTAGAGCACCACGACAGCAAGGGCAATCATGGCATAATAGGGCCAGGCGATGTGCAATGGATGACCGCTGGTGGAGGTGTGCTTCACAAAGAATACCACGAGCAAACCTACACCAAGAAGGGTGGCGCATTTGAGATGTTGCAACTATGGATAAACCTGCCGAAAGCACACAAAATGACCCCTGCGAAATACCAAAGTATACTACACTCATCTAAGCCCAAAGTAACCCTACCTCGCAACTCGGGCACAGTGTATGTGGTAGCTGGTGAGTATGAAGGAGTGAAGGGAATCGCCAGTACTTTTTCGCCTGTGAATATGTATGACATGCACCTGAATGCCAATGCAGACTTCACTTTCACCCTACCTGCACACTACAACTCTGGCATACTGGTAATAGATGGATCTATAACGGTGAATAAGTATCCGGTACCTGAAAATCACTACGTACAGTTGAAAAATGAGGGTGGAGAGATACGGATAACAGCATCAAAAACGGCTACCATACTGGTGCTGAGCGGACAGCCACTCAATGAGCCGTATGTGAGTTATGGTCCGTTTGTGATGAATACAGAAGCTGAGATACGCCAAGCAGTAGAAGACTACAACGCGGGTAAGTTTGGATTTTTGAAGGATTGAAGTGTATAAGTCTAAGTGTAGGTAGATATTTTTTGACAATTAAAGGGGATTGGGTTAATGCATAGGTAAATCAATGCCGTATAATTAAACCTACCTTTGCGGTTATGCAAGTTCAAAAATATCCGGTAGACACACTACTCGCCAATCTGAAAATAAAGGAAATGAATGAAATGCAGGTAGCAGCTATGACTGCTATCGGCAAGGGGGGTGATACTGTATTGCTATCGGCTACAGGGTCGGGCAAAACATTGGCTTATCTGCTGCCATTAGTGCAACTGCTAGACGCTGGCAACAAGCTGACGCAAGCACTTATCATAGTACCGTCGAGAGAGCTGGCACAGCAAATAGAAGAAGTGTTTAAGGCTATGGGTACAGGGCTGAAGATAACTGCCTGCTATGGCGGACATCTGAGGCAAACCGAAGAAAACAACCTGAAACAACCACCGGCACTTATTGTGGGTACCCCTGGCCGATTGGCTGATCATATTCGCCGTGGCAACATAACCGTAGGTGCTATCACAACCCTGGTACTGGATGAATATGATAAAACACTAGAGTTGGGTTTTGAGGAAGAGATGTCGTTTGTGGTAGGCTCATTACCAGCATTGAACAAAAGAGTGTTGACCTCTGCTACGGAAGCGGTCGAGGTAATGGATTTTCTGGGTATGAAAGAGGTAACTACACTCGATTACCTGCCCGAGGAAACTACCGAAGAAGACAGACTGGAAGTAAAAAAAGTACTTTCGCCCGGCAAGGATAAAACAGATACACTGTTCGAGTTGTTGTGCTACATAGGTAACCGACCCACTATCATTTTTTGCAATCACCGCGAGGCGGTGGAAAGAACAAGCGCACTGATGGCAAAGAGTGGTATAGTAAATACTTTTTATCATGGTGGTATGGAGCAGCAAGAGCGCGATACGGCACTCTGCAAGTTCAGAAACGGCACGGTTGATTTTCTGGTGACTACCGACCTAGCCGCACGCGGGCTGGATATACCCAACATCCGTTACATAATACACTACCACCTGCCACTGACACCAGATAGCTATACCCATCGCAATGGTAGAACCGCTAGAATGGATGCAACAGGTACTGCTATTCTGATACTATCGCCAGAGGAGCAGCTACCAGAGTATATAACCGGAGAGGTAGAGGAGATAGTCCCTGAAGCAGACCAGAAGCTACCCGCACCACCACAATGGTCTACCCTATTTATAGCTGCTGGCAAAAAAGACAAGGTAAATAAGGTAGATATAGTAGGCTTTCTGGCACAGAAAGGAATGCTGAAAAAAGAAGACATAGGGCTAATTGATGTAAAAGACTTTTTCTCGTTTGTGGCAGTAAGGAAGTCGAAAGTGGGACAAGCACTGCAACTGGTGAAAAACGAAAAAATTAAAAACAAAAAGGTGATGATAGCGGTAGCTAAATAACTACCCACCTGCATCAAAAACAGCGCATGGACGTACTACAACAAAACAATGAAATAAAGGGTAGGTTTTATATAATGCATGAAGGTGCAGAGATAGCAACTATGCACTACAACTACCCTGCTGCCAACAAAATAATTATTGACCACACAGAGGTAGCTGAGGCATATGAGGGCAAGGGGCTGGGCAAACAACTGCTGCAAGCACTGGTAGCCTACGCACGCAAACAAAAGATAACAGTGATACCACTGTGTCCTTTTGCTAAGGGTATGTTCGACAGGATTGAGGCTTTCAGAGATGTGCTGGTATAGCTAACCGGATTTTTTAGTCTGTTAGGAATACTTCTTTGTACCGTTGTTTTTCTACAATTTTTTCACCCGATGCTGTGCCATCTAGTTGTATAAGTGGGATAACTATTTTTCTAGAAAGTATTATCTTTAATTTCTCAGTTTTGAATAGAGAAAGATCGTTACTGTAAAATGTTATAGTGTTTCCCGACATTATCTTGGTGATACCAGGAAATGTAGAAACGCTTAATCCGATTGGTTTCAAGCTAATACTTACAACTTCTTTATCACGAAGCGGATCGCCTGTCCAGCTTACCGTCAAACTACCACCACGGCTTAATGTACCGGCAATAATAGAGTCAAAATCAAAATCTCCTACATCAGATGTAGATACTGTGTTGCGAATGGGTAAACCTGCCTTTAACAGTTCGATGTTCAAGTCTGGAACCCCATCAAATCTCCATCCCTGTGAGAGTGTGCCTGTATAGTTGTAGTTGTATGTAAGGTTATTGACTTTAATGACGCTATCATTGGATATCCTTACAGTGGGGCCGCTAGCAGTATATTCTCTGAAACTTGCAGTCATGTAGGTTATACTGTCAGTAAGCCAGTACTCTACATTATATGATTGATGATATGGTTTGTCAGAAGAAGATGGTGTGTCATTTTTAGTACAGCCCGCAAGCAGCGTTGCTGTGCTAAAACTTAGTATTGTCAGGCATTTCAGTAGGTGCATGTAACGATGTTAGGGATATATAACGGACAAAAATCAGATTTTAGTGTGCAGGTTGTTGTGTATGGCACATACAATGTTACAGATATGCAAATCACCCACTGCGGGTGAAATCAAGGGATTAGGGGCAAGATACCTTTGAAGTATCAAAATCGTCCCTATGCGCACAACCAGATTTTCAGTAGTTTTATTGTTGTTAATTTCCTTGTCCCTGTCGGCTACAGCCCATACTGGAAGCATATCTGGCAGAATTATAGATAATACTGGCAAGCCTCTGTCGCTGGTAAGTGTTTTGTTGCTGAATGCATCAGACTCGGTACTGGTGAAAACAGAGCTCACTGATGAAAAGGGGGAGTATCACCTCACCCCATCAGCAGACGGTAATTTTGTGGTGCGGGTGAGCCTGATGGGTTATGAGGGCTACACATCTGCACCGGTAGCTATCAATGGCGGCAATGTGACACTGCCAGGCATTATGCTGCTGCCCAGAGCCGCTATGATGAATGAAGTAGCCGTGCGTGCCCAGAAACCATTTGTAGAAGTACATGCCGATAAGCTGGTGGTAAATGTAGAAAGCAGTATAGTGAGTGCCGGCAGCAATGCACTGGAAGTACTGGCACGCTCGCCAGGGGTGACGGTAAATAACAACGACAACATAAGCCTGAAAGGCAAACAAGGAGTGACGGTGATGATAAATGGCAAAATACAACCCATATCGGGCGAAGACCTAGCCAATATGCTGAAAAGTATGCCTGCTAGTGCGGTAGAGACCATAGAGCTCATATCAAACCCACCGGCAAAGTATGATGCCGCGGGCACAGCAGGCATCATCAACATAAAGCTGAAACGAGACCGAAAAATGGGGCTCAATGGTAGCGTAAATACAACCTATGCTCAGGGGGTATATGGTAAGGCTAATGCCAGTATGAATATAAACTACCGTACTCAAAAACTAAATCTTAACGCTAACTATAACTATAGCAACAGGGTGGGATTTAATAACCTGACCCTGAAAAGAAACTTTTTTGAGAATGGTACATTTACCGGTGCATACGAGCAAGATAACACCTACCTCTACGATATCAAAACAGATATGGGCGTGCTGAGTGCAGATTATAGCCTATCATCTGCTACCACTATAGGAGGCGCAGTAAGTGGCGAGCATACTTACTTCAGGCGCGATGGCAATAATTTTTCTCGTGTTATAGACCCAGATACTACCAAGCAGCAATCGCACTTTGTGACACAAAACAGCTCGCCCAATAACTGGGGTAATAGAACTGCTAACTTCAACCTGCGACACAACTTTGACACTGCCGGACAAACACTGGCTGTAGATGCAGACTATGCGGCATACCCCACCAGTGGCAGACAAGACTACACCACCCGATACTATCACGACCTGACCGATGGCACTATTGTGCCTGCAGGTGTGCAGCCATTACAGTTTCATGGCGACCTTGCGGGCATTACCCAAATACGGTCGGTAAAGGCTGACTATAGCCGACCCATGAGCAATGGAGTAAAAATGGATGCAGGCGTAAAAATGAGTTATGTAACTGCTGAAAACGACCTGAAATTTTACAACTATAAGAACAGCAAACCCGTAACAGACAGTAACCGAACCAATAACTTTTTGTACAGAGAACAGATAAATGCTGCATACATAAACGTAGGCAAGGAGTATGGCAAGTGGAGCACGCAGATAGGGCTAAGAGCAGAGCAAACCATAGCTAGCGGCGATGCCACCACACCAGTAATAGGAGACTCTACATTCACCCGAAACTATGCACAACTCTTCCCTAGCTTAGCTGTGCAGCGACACATAAATGCACACAACGACCTGGGCCTAACCCTGAGTCGCCGGATAGAACGCCCCAACTATGATCAGCTCAACCCCGCTACATACTATCTGGATCCTACTTCTTACAAAACTGGTTATCCATATCTTAATCCTGCATTGTCATACGCAGCAGAGCTATCACACACCTGGAAGCAGAAGTTTATCACCAACCTCAGCTATACCCATACCACAGCACCTATAACGGAAGTGTTGCAACCTAGTGCCACCGAAAGTAAGGTGACGATACAGACCCAAAAAAATCTGTCGTCAATGTCTTATTTTGGAGTGAGTGGATCTTACCAGATAAGAGTATGCAGTTGGTGGAACAATACAACCAATGTGAACATATATTACGCACACTACACAGGCAATATAGCAGGCACCAATTTGAGTGCAGGTAAAGCTACGTTTGATGCTAACACCAGTAATAGTTTTGTGCTGCCACATAGCTGGTCGGCAGAGGTGGGTGGGTTTTATCAGGCACCACAGGTATATGGCTACATGAACCTGAAACCTAGCTGGATGCTGAACATGGGTTTGCAAAAAAACCTGTTCGACAAGCGCGCTACTGCCCGCATCAACGTGGTTGATATGTTCTGGCGTGGTTATCCACGTGGTACATCCTATTACAATAGTTACAACGAGTGGTTTTCGGCTAGGCGCGATACCCGTCAGGTGGCTGTATCATTCACCTATCGTTTTGGCACTCGTACCTTAGCACCTGCAGGCAGGCATAGAAGTGGTGCAGAAGATGAAAAACGCCGGGCTGGTAGCCAGACAGGGTAAGGACATTGAACTCAGAATAGTGATTTGGTTAAGATCTTTTGGTTAATACCAATTCTTGTGGAGCAGTACATGCAATATTTAAAACTAAAAACCCACTACCTAGCGTTGTGCAAAGTAGCGGGTTCTTTATGTAATGTAGCCAATGTATAGTCTATAACCTATCCTATTGCCACCATTGTTGTATTCATTCTGCCTATGGTCTCTTCTTTGCCTATCACTTCTGCTATCGCAAACACTCCTGGGCCATATTTACCGCCTACTAGCATAATGCGGAACGGCAACATTACTTCTCCCTTTTTGATGCCGTGTAGCAGCACATGGTCGTTAAATGAGGTTTCGAGGTCGATAGCATTCCAGATGGGTAGCTCAGCAAGTACCTGTGTCCAGCTACTGAAAAATGCTTGTTTCTGTTCATTCCATTTATCGGCAATGGCAGCTTTTTCTACTAGCTCAGGTGTGGCAAAAAAGAAATGACCCTGTGTCCAGAAGTCGCTAAGCAGGGTGCAGCGGTCTTTGATAAGGCCTGCTACAGTTGTTACCAGCTCATGAGTAGGTGTAGCACCATTAGCCTCTATAAATGGAAGTGCAAGAGTAGCAAGTGTATCGTTATCCGTGTGTTGTATGTACTGATGGTTGAACCATTTAGCCTTCTCAAAGTCGAACTTGGCACCGCCTTTATGTACCCGCTCTATTGAGAAACGGCTTACCAGCTCATCGAGCGAAAACAGCTCTTGTCCTGTGCCATCATTCCAACCTAGCATAGCCAGCATGTTTACAAACGCCTGTGGCATAAAGCCCATTTCCTTAAAGCCCTTTGTTATTTCATTTGTTTTGGGGTCGTGCCAGTTCATGGCAAACACCGGGAAGCCTAGCCTGTCACCATCACGTTTACTCAGTTTGCCATTGCCATCGGGCTTTAGTATCAGTGGCAGGTGCGCCCATAGGGGCATGTGTGCTTTCCAACCCAGATAGTCCCACAGCAGCACATGCACTGGCGCACTGGGCAACCACTCTTCGCCACGAAAAGCGTGCGATATCTGCATCAGGTAATCGTCTACTACCACAGCCAGGTGGTAAGTGGGCATACCATCGGCCTTCAGCAGCACTTTATCATCTACCAGCGAGCTATCAAAGGCTATTTCGCCCCGTATCATATCGCTGATGTGTATGGTGGTATGCTCTGGTACCTTTATTCTTATTACATAGGGTGTGCCAGCTACTATCAATGCTTCGGTTTCGGAGGGGCTGAGTGTGAGTGAGTTGCGCATTAGTAAGCGGGTACTGCTATCATACTGGGCTGCAGAGTGCTCATCTTTACGATGCTCCTGCCTCATTTTTTCTAGCTCTTCAGGCGTGTCGAACGCATAATATGCATTGCCTGATGCTACAAGCTGCATAGCATATTGCCTGTACATGCTTTTGCGCTCGCTTTGGCGGTAGGGAACAAAAGGACCACCTTTTACGGGACTTTCATCTGGCTCTAGTCCGCACCAAGCCAAACAATCCATTATATATTGCTCGGCACCAGGTACAAAGCGTGTTTGGTCGGTATCTTCTATTCTTAATACAAAATCGCCGCCATGTGCGCGAGCAAACAGATAGTTGTACAATACAGTGCGTACACCACCCAGGTGCAGGCCGCCGGTAGGGCTGGGTGCAAATCTTACTCTTACCTTCATAGCCCAAAATTAGTAGTAATTAGGCATTGTAGGGCATCATTTGCTATTTTCAAATGAGCGGGCTGAATTGCATAAACATTGATCATTCTACGCCTGATTATTTTTGTGTAGGTGGTAGTATAAAGTATTGAAATACAAATCGTTACAATTTCATAATACCAATTGGCCATACTATGCCAATCTTCTGAAGTATTCTTGACTCCAAGAATCTTCTGTATATGTATGAGATAATATTGTCAATAATAGCTGGCTTAGTGTTGTTTCTATATGCCGTTAATAATTTGTCTACTACCTTACAAACCGCAGTAGGAGAACAAGCCAATAACTGGATACAAAAATTTACCTCAAATACCTTTAGTAGTCTGTTAGTAGGTGTCGTCGTTACTACCTTACTAGATTCTTCCTCGGCAGTTATCATTATTACCATAGTTCTGGTAAATTCTAAAATATTGACTTTCAAACAAGCTATGGGTATAGTGCTGGGGGCCAATATAGGCACTACTGTAAGCAGCCAAATAATAGCGATGGACATTGGTAAATACTCACCTGTGCTGTTGCTGATAGGTTTTGTGCTGCTGGTAGCCTCTAAATCTGAAAAACTGAGCAACACAGGCAAAATTATATTATACTTCGGGGTGTTGTTTTTTGGGTTGTATACTATGGAAAATGCAGTAGAGCCCCTAAAAGAGAAGCCATTTTTTGCTGAATGGATGAAGAAAACCGAACAACCTGTGACTGGTGCTTTGATAGGCGCAGTGGTCACATTGTTTATTCAATCTTCGTCGGCAACGGTGGGTATGGCGCTAATATTGGCAAAAAAAGGATTGCTGAGTCTTACCGGAGGTATAGCAGTGATGCTAGGTGCAGAATTAGGTACCTGTAGCGACACGTTGATCGCTACTATAAATGGTAGCAGAGCAGCATTAAAAACAGGATTATTTCACTTGTCTTTCAATCTTTTGTCAATTATAATAGGTCTTATATTGTTCTATCCTTTTGTATGGTTTGTGCAACGTATTAGTGCCGGTGCTTCGATCGAAAGAACACTGGCTAATGCGCATATGTTATTCAATATGCTAGGCGTGTTGGTTTTTGTTTGGTTGATACCTGTGTTTGAGCGGGTGCTGAATAAACTACTGCCTGATAAAGTAATTGTGAACAAAGAAGTGTAAACGGCAAGGCGCCCAAAAACTTCAAATTGATTTCAAAAAACCAAAAACATTTCCTACATTTGCACTGTGTTCAAAAAAAGTCAAAAGTTTATCTTTTGACTTTTTGATTTATACGGGCATAGTTCAATGGTAGAATAGAGGTCTCCAAAACCTTTGATCGTGGTTCGAATCCGCGTGCCCGTGCCCTTAATGTTTAATCGGTCAACCGATTGAGGGTTGTAAATAGCGTCTGCTATTTACACCTTTGTTGTTTGGTCACTAAAATAGAAATATGAGTAAATTAGGCAATTATGTGCAAGAAGCTTATGACGAGTTGTTGCACAAGGTGACCTGGCCATCTTGGGAAGAACTACAACAAACTACTATCATAGTGCTGGTAGCGCTATCGCTGGTTACTGTTGTTATCTTTGGTATGGACTTTGTGTCTGAAAATGCGCTTACATTCATTTACAAAACTATAGGCGGCTAATCAAATGGATGCTATGAGCGAAGAAGTAGTAATAATTCCTGCTGTGGCACCAGCGCCAGATACCAAGTGGTATGTGATACGTGTAGTGAGCGGAAAGGAAAGAAAAGTAAAAGAATACCTGGACAAGGAAGTGAAAATCAATAACTGGACCAACTCTGTGGTGCAGATATTGTGCCCTGTAGAAAAGGTATTTAAAGTGCTGAATGGCAAAAAAGTACTCCGCGAGAAAACTTTGTTTCCAGGATATATATTGCTGGAAGCTAATGACGGCAAACTTACCGACGATATTATACACACGGTAAAAAATGTAACAGGTGTCATTCACTTTTTGGGCAAAGACCATCCTACGGCTTTGCGCAAGGCAGAGGTGAACAAAATGTTTGGTAAAATGGACGAGGTAAGCGAGCAGGGTATAGGCTACGCAGATCCGTACATCATAGGCGAAACAGTGAAAATAATTGATGGTCCGTTCAACGACTTCAATGGTACTGTAGAGGAAATAAACAACGAGAAGAAAAAACTGAAGGTGGTAGTAAAAATATTTGGCAGGGCTACACCAGTAGAGCTGAACTATATGCAGGTAGAAAAACTGGCATAATACTACTCGTTATACATTTAAAAAAGCCGCACCTGAAGAGGCTGCGGCTTTTTTGTGTTTGTATGCTGGTCTTATTATACCTGTTGTGCGCTACGTACCACCGCCTTGCGCTCCCTTGCCAGGTCCGCTGCGTTTGAACTTGCGTTTTTTGTTATTGCTTTTCGATTTTGACTTCGAAGCTATAGTTTCGGCAGGTGCCGGGCCAAACTGCTCTGGTACTACCTGACGTGGCACATCAGTGCCTATCAGCTTTTCTATCTTCTGAAACTTGTACAACTCTTTATCTGTCACAAACGTATAGGCTGTACCCTTGGTAGCTGCCCGGGCTGTACGGCCTATGCGGTGTACATAGTCTTCGCCATCGTGGGGCACATCGTAATTTATTACAAGGTCTATGTCTTCTATATCTATACCTCGGCTCAGTATGTCAGTAGCTACTATTATTTTCAGCTTGCGGCTTCTGAAGTCCAGCAGTACCTGCTCGCGCTGGTCTTGCTCCAGGTCAGACTGTATATTACCTACCGAAAAGTTAGCTCTGCGCAGCTCTTCATACAGCTTTTTTACACTCAGCTTGCTAGAGCAGAAGATGAGCACACTGCCAAATTCTTTTTGCTCCAACACATACTTTACCAGCGGTATTTTTTGTGGCTCGTACACCAGAAAAGCACCTTGGGCTATCTGCTCTGGTGGCTTAGATATGGCAATGTTTATTTCGGCGGGGTTCTTCAGTATGGTATTGGCTAGCTTGCGCATAGCCGGTGGCATAGTTGCTGAAAACAGCAGGTTTTGCCGCTGTGCGGGTAGGTACGATATTATTTTTATGATGTCTTCATAAAAACCCATATCCAGCATCCTGTCGGCCTCGTCTAGTATCAGGTAGCGCAGGCCATCTAGTTTCACATAGCCCATGTTCAGGTGCGATATCATGCGCCCCGGTGTGCATATCACTATATCTGCTCCTTTTTCCAGTGCCTTGCGCTCAGCAGCAAACAGAGCTCCACCCGTGCCACCGTACACCGATATAAAGCTGATAGAGGTGTAGTACGTTATACCCTCTAGTGTCTGGGCTATTTGCACAGCCAGCTCGCGGGTGGGCACTACTATTAGTGCGTTTATAGAATGCTCATCATGGGGCTGCGATAGCAGCTTGTGCAGCACTGGTAGCAGGAAGGCAGCAGTTTTTCCAGTACCTGTTTGGGCAGCGGCTATTATGTCTCTGCCAGCTATTATGTGGGGTATTACCTGCTCTTGCACAGGGGTGGCTGTTTCGTAGCCCATGGCATCTATGCCATCCATCAGGTCGTCATCGAAACCAAACTCAGAAAAATACAAAATATCAAATTTAGCTTTAAAGATAGTCATTTACTATCATTAGATAGCGGCACAAGATATACACTTGATTATCTGTAGCTTTTGCAACTCAGCATAATTTGTAACGAATAATAATAATCAGTTTCGCCCTCACATATCCCCCTATCACCACCATCTATACACCTGCAGGGCAAAAAAGTGTACCTTTATCAATAGATATGTTACCCAACTGGCAAAAAGGAATAGTGACCCGAATAGAGCAGGCTACGCACAACACGCGCCGCCTATGGGTGACACTACCCGAAACCGAGTCGTTTATGTTTAAGCCCGGTCAGTTTGTGACACTGGACCTACCCATACATGAGCAGCGCAACAAGCGCTGGCGCAGCTACAGCATAGCCTCTGCTCCAGATGGTAGCAATGAGATAGAACTAGCTATAGTACATATGGAGGGCGGCACTGGTGGCTCTAAGTACATATTCGAAAACATAAAAGAAGGCAGCGAGCTCACACTACGCGGGCCTCATGGCATATTTGTGTTGCCGGAAGACAAAGAAAAAGAACACTTTTTTATCTGCACAGGCACTGGCATTGCTCCCTTTCGGAGCATGTTGCACTATATAGCACACTACAAGCTGGAGGGGTATAAGGTAAACATGGTTTTTGGTACACGCACCCAGAGCGACCTACTGTACTATGACGAAATGCGCCAACTGGAAACCCAGATACCTGGTTTCCGATATTTGCCCACCCTATCGCGCGAGCAATGGCAGGGCAGCACAGGTTATGTACACGACATCTACGAGCAGCTATGCAGCCAGCGGCAACCAGCATCGTTTATGCTATGTGGCTGGCGAGATATGGTAGACGAAGCCCGCGAGCGTATACTGAAAATGGGCTACGACAAAAAAGACGTTCATATAGAGATATACGGCTGATAATACGCTGCATTCATTTTCTTTTTTTGTTCCACATTTAATGTACATTCGTAAGGAAGGTAATACTCTGCAAATGCGGGTATGGCTTCGTAACTTTGTGCATAAAGTACAACATCAAGCAATGGCCGATCAGCAAAATATATTTCTTGCCAAGAGCGAAGTGAAGGCCAGCGACCTGGAGCACAAGCGCAAGGTAGCCTTCAATATTCAGAAGTACAATGATAGTGTGGTGAAGGGCAAACATCAGTATGCCAATCTGGAACTGGCGCGCCAAAAAGCCAAAAACATAAAATGGAAAACCATAGAGCATTTAGATACCTATCTAGAGCAGTTTGAGAAAAACTTTACTGCTCGTGGTGGCAAGGTAATATGGGCAGAAAATGCCGAAGAGGCCCAGCAAGCGGTGCTGGAGATCTGCCGCGAGCACAACACCAAGCAAGTGGTGAAAGCCAAATCGATGGTGACTGAGGAAATACACCTCAACGAGTTTCTGGGCGAAAATGGCATAGAATCGGTAGAGACAGACCTAGGCGAATACATACAGCAGCTGGATGGTGAGGCTCCATACCATATAGTAACTCCCGCCATGCACAAGAGCAAGGAAGATGTGGCAAAACTGTTTCACGAAAAGCTAGGCACTGAGCCACACCTCAGCCCATCAGAAATCACTATGATAGCCCGCCACAAGCTGCGAGCCAAGTATGTATCGGCACAGGTGGGTGTTACTGGTGGCAACTTTCTGCTGGCAGATATAGGCGGTGTGTGTGTTACAGAAAACGAAGGTAATGGCAGGTTGTCTACCTCGTTTCCGGATGTACATATCGCCATAGTAGGCATAGAAAAACTCCTACCTTCAGTCAATGACCTACACCTGTTTTGGCCGCTGCTAGCTACGTTTGGTACTGGGCAGCAGGTCACAGTATACAATAGCATATTTACCGGACCACGCCGTGCGGGCGAAACGGATGGCCCGAGAGAAATGTATGTAATATTGCTAGATAACGGCCGCACCAACCTGATGCGTAAAGAGGTGCGGGAAAGCATGTATTGTATACGTTGTGGCTCTTGCCTCAATGCCTGTCCGGTTTACAAAAACATAGGTGGTCATGCCTATGGTGCTACTTACAGTGGCCCTATAGGAGCGGTTATAACTCCCCACCTCAAGGGCATGAATGAGTACAAGCACCTCAGTTATGCTTCGAGCTTGTGTGGCAACTGCACCGAGGTGTGCCCCGTAAAGATCAACATACACGAGATGCTACTGGAAAACCGCAAAATAGCTGTAGAAGAAAACCTGAATGGCTTTGCAGAGCATGCTGCCTGGGCTGGCTGGGAAAAAACAATGCTCAGCAGGGGGCTGCTAAATATAATAGGTCCAGCTACCAAGGGCAAGGCTGTCAACTACCTGTTTAAAGACAGTTGGGTAAAGCACCGGTCACAATTAGTATTTGCCGAAAAGTCGTTTAATAAAATGTGGAAAGAAAAGAAACCATAAATCACCAGAAGGTATGAATAGTATAGTTGTTTACAGCCCTTTTATCAGTACTCGCCTGCGCTATGTAGCCGAGTGGCTGTTTAAAGAAAGGCTACACCTCAACTATACAGTAGTTCACACCCTTGTCGAGGCTCAGGCGGCAACTCATGTTGTAGCGTACGGCATACCCCTGCCCGATGCAGTGAGTATACCTGCAGAGGGCTTACTGGGCATCAATGGCATTACTACACAGCAGCCAGCAATAGGCGATTGGCAAGGTATCCCTACTCTTTTTGCCAGTAGTGCCGATGGATACACGCTGCCATTCGATATGTTTTCGGCTATCTTTTTTCTACTTACCCGCTATGAGGAGTATGAGGTTTATGTGCCAGACAAGCATGGGCGTTATCCGGCCACCAACAGCATTTTGTATCAGCAAGGGTGGCTGCAACGCCCTATTGTAGATGAGTGGATACAAACGCTACGCAATGCATTGCAAGATCATTACAAGTGCACACTGCCAGCAAGCACTTTCGTTTTTTTGCCCACCTACGACATAGATATGGCTTATGCCCAACTGCATAAGGGCGCAAGACGTATAATAGGGGCGCTAATAAGAGCGCTGCTGCGGGCAGATGTACGCCAGCTAAGTCACAGAGCTAAGGTGCTACGAAAAAAAGAAAAAGACCCCTACGACTCTTTCAGGTGGCTGCGACAGCTGCACAAGGAGTATGGTTTGTCGCCATTGTACTTCGTATTATCAGCAAGGCGCAATACAGCTTTCGATAAAAACATTCACCCACAGCACCCAGCGATGGTGAGGGTCATAAAAAACCTGACCATTGACGGCAACATAGGTATTCACCCTTCTTACTATTCTAGTAAGGGCGATACCCTGCGCCAAGAAAAAATGATGCTGGAGCAAGTAGCGGGCAAACGAACATCCTTGTCGCGGCAGCATTATATAAGGGCTATATTACCCGAAACCTACCATCAACTGCTCTACAACCATATCTCTCAAGATTACTCTATGGGTTATGGCACACACCTCGGTTTCAGGGCGGGCACAGGCAGTTCATTTTTATGGTACGATCTTGAGAATGACGTTGTTACACAATTGCGCATCTTTCCTTTTTGCTTCATGGATACCACTGCACACTACGAGGCGAAGCTCTCTCCTGCTGCAGCTATAGATCGTCTGCAAGCAATGACCCGAATATTGCAGCAAACAGGAAGCACACTTATCACCGTTTTTCATAATTTTTCTTTGGGAACAGACTATGAGTGGAACGGATGGCGCAATGCATATGAGCAGTTTGTTGCAGAGATAAACCACCAGCAATTGTCAACAAACGAAAATAAAGTATTGCACTAGTACGTACATTTCTTTAGTGCCACATCATTTTTAATCTACTTTATAGCATTCGTTATTATGTGTTTGGTCGTTTTTTTTATTCACTCCTAAATTAAGCAGGTAAACTACTAACAATAGTAGTATAATGGCTCATAAATAAGTGTAAGTTTGTATTCAAATATACACAACATGTATTCCATCGGCATATTAGAAAACGATAAAGGCTTACGCGAAACGCTAGAAGATTTTATATCTATTAATAAACAGCATACTATAGCTTTTTCAGAGGGTAGCTTCACAGACCTAAAAGAAATAGCACATCAGTGTGGCAAACCAGATTTCGTATTGTTAGACATTCATTTGGACGATACTATGGGTTTGAACGTTATTGAAGAAATCAAATTTCTGTTTACTGGTGTGAATATTATTGTCATCACGGGTGACTATGATGAAGGACTGATACTAAAGGCCATAAAAAATGGAGCCAACGGCTACATTTACAAGCCTTTCAGCACTTCACAACTATATGACGCAATTGCCAATGTAGAGCGTACAGGTAGTTTTCTAGACCCCGAAACACTAACAAAACTAATGGCGCAGCTAAATGTCAATCTTCAGGAGGTAGGGCGCGACGTACGATCAGATAAAGAACTCACCACACGCGAAAAAAGAGTTTTAGAGTTGGCCAAAAAAGGGTATACCTACAAAGAAATGGCTAACGAAATGAACGTTACTTTTCACACCATCAACTTTCATTTGAAGAGTATATACATTAAAATGGACGTAAAGTCTAAAGCGGAACTAATCAGTAAATTTCTCAATTAGCTTACGCAATTTATACTTTACAGCTAATGCAACAAGCAGAAATTTTAATAATTAGTAATAGTGCAGGGAAAAGATATATCTTCTTTTCAGCACTTACGCGGCTAGGATACAGGTGCTATACAGCACAAAATATTCAGGAAGCGCAGTCGCAAATGAAATTTGCAAATAAAATAAAAATTGTTTTGTTGTTTTTTGCCGACGGTTCGTTAGATCATTACGTAGGTTTTGATGATCTTTCACGTAATTTTTTTAAAAAGTCAACACAGCTTTTTTTAATAGGCAAACAACCACAGCAGCAGTTTCAACAAATAGCAATTGATCCAGGCACAAAAAATTACAACGTATGTTTTTTACCTAACACAACCAGCATTCACAACCTTATCAAAAACATACAACAAACTAATCTTAAATGAACAAACACCTACTAATAGTTGATGATGATTTTATTTCAAGACTTATATTAAAAAGAACAATGGAGAGTATCGGTTTCGAAATATATGAAGCAGAAAATGGACAACAGGCATTAGAGATAATTGAGACCAACGAAAAAATAGTTTTGGTATCTTTAGATTTGAACATGCCAGTAATGGACGGATATACCTTCTTGAATGAAATAAGCAAAACAGACCTCAAGAACAGGTTGAAAATTTTCATTACCTCTTGTTATAGTAAGAAAGATTTTTTGAAGACAGCATTTGAAAATGAGATCGACACTACGGCTGTTAAAGATTACTTCGAAAAACCATTTCATATGGAACGCTTTAGCGATACTTTGTTGTCTTATACTACCTAAAGTCATGGTAGCTGATTGCTGAAGTTGCCCAATAATAACAAAACAAAAATTATGGCAGGCAATAGTATTGTGTTTGGCGTGGAGCAGATTGGGCGTTTATTTCCTTTTTACATTTTAGTAAACAGTGATTTTGTTGTGCAATCTGCCGGACATACAGTTACCCGAATGTTTGGTATACACCCCGGAAACAAAATAACTGACTGCTTTACGATACAAACGCCTGATATCTCTGCTTTTCGGTTTGCGGATATGGGTGGCAAGAGTTATCAACTGCTGGCATCGTCTGCCAAACCGGGTGAGTATCCAATGATGATTCAAGGTGAGTTGGAGTACTTATCTTTATCCAACGAGTTGCTTTTTTTAGGTGCACCCAATATTAACCTAAAACAAGATAAAGAAATAAACGCAGATGTCTACGTCAACAAAGATGCGTTGTTTAATGTAGATGCTCAGCTTAGTTACAACACTGCCCCTAAACTTGAATATACCACTGAAACAGAAAAATATCATTCAGAAACCATAAGAGGCGTAGCTATCACAGACGCCAAAGGGGCCATTGAGTGGGTGAGCAGAGATTTTGAAAGGTCTATTGGCTGTAAATTAGAGGAAGTACTAGGGTTAAGGCCCAGAGATGTAATTTATGGCAAACAGTCTACACACATTCCATCTAGCTATGTAGACGATATGGTGAAGAAGAAAAAACCATTTTCCTTCGATAATATTGGCTACAATAAGTACAATAAGTCTTTTTGGTTCAGAACCACTGTGCAACCCATACTTGACCAGCAAAATGAACTTAAAGGGAGGTACTATTTTTTTGAAGATGTAACCGAACTCAAAACCAATGAACATGCCCTCCGCGAAAGCCAAGAGCTGTGGAAGTTTGCGCTAGAGGGTGCGGGCGATGGGGTTTGGTCATACAACTTGCAAAACAACGATTTTCAGGTTTCGTACAAGTTCAAAGATCTCTTGGGGTATAGTACCTGGGATACTTTTGATGCCGAACAGCTAAACAAGACAATGTGCGTAGATGATTACAACCATCTAATGCTTGATGTTTTGCCTGCACTAGATACCGAACACCCCTCGTTTTCTTTGGAACAGAAGATGCAGTGCAAAAACAATGGTATCAAGTACTTTAAAACGCGTGGCAAAGTACTCAATTGGACACCCGAGGGAAAACCAAATATATTGTTCGGAACACTTACGGACATCAACGACGACAAACTCAAAGATCTGGAGTTCAAAAAAATGGCAACCAGATTGAGTACGATATTAGAGAGTTTGAATTACGCTGTGTTACTCGAAAATGAAAACAGAGAAATTGTTCTAGTCAATCAGCGATTTTGTGATATGTTTTCCGTGCCATTCTCCACAGAGCAAATGCTAGGAATGGACTGCTCAGGTATGGCTGAAGACAGTAAAGTTTTATTTGCCAATCCTGATGCATTTATGTGCCGGGTAAAGGAGTTGCTGCAACAGCAAAAAATGGTTACCGCAGACTTGTTGTACTTGCAAGACGGACGAATACTGGAGCGCGACTACATACCAATCAATATCGACGGTATGTATGCTGGTCACTTGTGGAAATATAATGATGTAACACAACCCCAGAAAATAGAACAGCAACTAAAAAACTCAGAAGCACGCCTTTCTGCACTCATCAATAATTTTAACGCTGCCGTGCTTTTCGAAGATATCAACCGAAACATCATCTTTGTCAATAAGGCACTCTATAAAATAATCGATGCCACTGCTACGGACTTTACTTTGGTAGGAGCTAATTCGGCAACTTCATTAGAGCACGTCAAGCACTTGTTCAGGTATCCCGACGAAGAAATATCAAGAATAGATGAAATAGTGGCTAATAGAAGCCTTGTAGCCTCTAAACTAGTAGAGATGGCAAGTGGCAGTATACTAAAACAACAATTTATTCCGGTAGTTGTAGATAGCGAGGAATCTGGTTTTCTCTGGATTTATGAAGACGTAACCGAAAGGATTAACTACGAAAAAAAAATTATAGAACAACGGGAATACTTTCACCGCATACTCAATGAACTTCCAGCTGACATTATGATGTTTGATCTTCAACAGAAGTTCGAGTTTATCAACAAAAATGCTGTCAGAAATGATGAAATGAGAACTTGGCTTATAGGCAAAGACATGTATGACTATACTGCCCGTAAAGGAATAGACAATGCCCGTGCTGTGCAACGCGATGCTATGTTTAGAGAGGCAGTAAGCACCAAAAAAGCATTGAGCAATATCGACAAGCACATACTGCCCGATGGTTCAGAAAAGTATATGCTGCGTTTTTTATACCCATTTCTTGATAAAATGGGAAAACCAGAATATGTAGTAGGCTTTGGTATGGATATCACAGAGCGTGTACTGAACGAAATAAAAATTGCCGAGCAACGAGAATATTATCACGAAATTCTCAACGAGGTACCAGCAGATATCGTCATCTTCTCATTAGATCATAGGTATCAATTTGTAAATAAAAACGCAGTAAAAAATCCCGAAATCAGGGCATGGCTCATAGGAAAAAACGACTATGAATACTGCGATTACAAAGGCATAGACTATAAGCTGGCAGATCAAAGGAAGGAAATATTTGACAAGGCATTTCTATCTAAACAACCAGTATCTATAATAGACGACATCACTAAGCCCGATGGTACCACCCACCACATTCTGCGTATCATGTACCCTAGCCTAGATTCACACGGCGAGGTTAAGTTTATAATAGGTTACGGTATAGACATATCAGAACAGATAAAAAACAAACAAAAAGCCGAGACCCAAGAAAAAAGGGTACTCAATCTGCTCAACCTTGTTAAAGACGGTATTTTTACTGGCTTGGCAGATGGAAGTATAAGTTTCTTTAATAATTCTTTTGCACGAATTTTGGAGCTTGACACAGCTAGCATCGGGGTCAACTTTCTGACTTTATTACCTCTTACAGAACAAGTAAAATACCAAAATAGTGTTGCTCAGCTCAATAAATCCGGCACACCACAGTCGTGCGTATTACATACTACCACAGCTAGCGGCAAAGAGCTGTATCTCGATTTTACAATAGCATCTTCCGTTTCTAAGTCTGGGGGACCTTATGTGGGCAGAATATCAGACATCACCGAAATAGTAAACAAAGAGCTGTACCTCAATGAGATTATTGCTAAAGAAAAAGAACTGAATAATTCCAAATCACAATTTATCCGCATCACATCTCATGAGCTACGTACACCGCTAGCCATCATTCAGGCCAATACCGAAATACTCGAAATGTATCATTCGGGCAGTCTGGGTAGCAATAGCAAATTGAAGCCAGAAGTGATGATGGGCAGAATAATGAAAGAGGTGCGGCTCATGACCGAAATACTCAATGAGCTGATGATGATAAGCCGCATAGAAGCAGGCAAAATGGAGTATGCACCAGACAACATAGATATTCTAAAGTTTGTTGAAGATATCAAAAACGACCTTTACAACCCCCACACCGATGGAAGAGCGCTATCTGTGCATTGCACCAGCCCAAATACCATCTTTGCTAGTATCGACAAAAAGCTGATGAGGCATGCCATTGTCAATCTTATCAATAATGCGTTTAAATACTCGGCAGGTAAAAAGCCCCCTCAAATTAGTCTGAAAAAGATAGATAATACGCTTATTTTTGAGGTCCAAGATTTTGGTATTGGTATACCCGAGCAAGATCAGAAAAAACTATTTTCTTCCTTCTTCAGGGCATCAAATGCTGGCGTCATTCAAGGGTCCGGGTTAGGGCTAATGGTGGTAGATTATGTAGTTAAAAAGCATAATGGTCTCATCTCGTTCTCTAGCATTCAAAATGAAGGGTCTATTTTCAAAATTTCTTTGCCAGCTAATTGACAGATGAGTAAAATATTATTGATAGAAGATGAGGTTAGTTTGTTGGAATCGCTTGTAATTATTTTGGAAGCAAGTGGGTTGGAAACTATTTCTGCATCTAGTGGCATAAATGGTTTGGAATTGCTACGTACCAATGCAGACACTATTGACGTCATATTATGCGATGTCAATTTGCCAGATATCAACGGTTATGAGATCCTCAAAGAAGTCAAAGCCGACAATGTACTCTATAAAATCCCCTTCATTTTCCTTACTGCCTATGCCGACGAAAAGGACATAAGAATAGGCATGAATATGGGTGCTGATGACTACATGACAAAACCTTTTTCAGCCAAGGAACTCATAAAAACCATCAACGCCAGAATTAGTGTAAATGAAACACACACAAAGCACACACAAGAAGAGCTCAATAAAAAATGGCTGACCATACTTAACGCTAGCTTTAAACAAGAATTTTTTACACCCATAAATGGTATACTCAATGCGTCAATAATATTGGGCAACACAGAGTCCAAATTTACGACCGAGGCATTAACCACTACTGTACAGGCTATATATTCCTCTAGCTTCAGAATGTATCGTAATGCGAGAAATATGGTACTGTTTTCACTCATCACCACCAGTCAGTCTATAAGTAATGAAATTACTGGTTATTCAAGATCGGCTAAGAGTATTCTGAAAGAGGTAATAACTTGGTTTCAAAACGGGTTGATACAAAACAAGATAGATATTTCAATTCATGGTACCGATACCGCACTGTCATCTATAGATAATGAGTTGGTAAGTGTGCTATTTACAGAGTTAGTAGACAACTGTATGAAATTCAATAGCTCTCCCTCTCAATTGCCACAGGTAAGACTCACTACTACTGATGATGGTTTCCACTTTTCAGTCTCTAATACAACTTTAAATAGTATTAGTTTCGATTTTGCAGAAGTGAAACCGTTTACAAAGTTCCACAAAGATGACACCTACATTGGTTTGGGTTTAGGTCTTTTTGTGTGTGTCGGTATAGCTGATAGACTAGGTTTATCGTTACAAATGACAACAGAAGGGCACAACGTAAAATTTGATTTGTTTACAATTCATTGATGCTGCTATTATAGCCATATACGCGGGCTAATGATCTTCAGTATTCACTATTCTTTAATAGGACTACAGAGCCAGTTTTTTGTCACATTTTGTAGTATTCGCCAAAAATAAATAGCCGTCCCTAGTATAGGAACGGCTATTTTATAAATGTGTCACTAGCGCAGCAGGGCTGCAACTAATTATTTGATGATTTCAGTTACCTGACCTGCACCTACTGTACGGCCACCTTCGCGTATCGCGAATTTCAAACCTTTGTCCATCGCTATAGGAGCGATAAGAACTACAGAAAGATTTACGTTATCACCTGGCATTACCATTTCCACACCTTCTGGCAACATGCACTCGCCTGTTACGTCAGTAGTACGGAAATAGAACTGAGGACGATATTTGTTGAAGAATGGAGTGTGACGGCCACCTTCTTCTTTGCTCAGTACATAAACTTCACCTTTGAAGTCTGTGTGCGGAGTAATAGTTTTTGGAGCACAGATAACCATACCACGACGGATATCTTTTTTCTCAATACCGCGAAGTAGCAAACCAGCGTTGTCACCAGCCTCACCACGATCCAACAGTTTTTTGAACATCTCAACACCAGTACAAGTAGAAGTAAGTGGAGACTCATTGAAACCAACGATTTCAACGTTTTCACCTACTTTAATCACACCACGCTCGATACGACCTGTAGCAACAGTACCACGACCAGTGATAGTGAATACATCTTCTACAGACATAAGGAATGGTTGATCAACTGGACGTGGAGGCAATGGTATATAAGAATCTACTGCTTCCATCAAATCTTCTACAGCTTTAACCCACTTAGCATCGCCAGCAAGTGCACCTGTAGCAGAACCCTGTATAATAGGTGTGTTATCACCATCATAACCATTCTTAGAAAGCAATTCGCGAATTTCCATTTCTACTAGCTCCAGTATTTCAGCATCATCTACAAGGTCAACCTTGTTCATGAAGATAACCATACGTGGAACACCTACCTGACGAGCAAGAAGGATGTGCTCTCTTGTTTGTGGCATAGGACCATCTGTAGCCGCAACCACTAGTATAGCGCCATCCATTTGAGCAGCACCAGTAATCATGTTTTTTACATAGTCAGCGTGACCTGGACAGTCAACGTGTGCATAGTGACGGTTAGCAGTAGCGTATTCTACGTGAGCCGTATTGATCGTGATACCACGCTCTTTTTCCTCGGGAGCTGCATCGATTTCATCGTATCCTCTTTTTTCTGCCAATCCTTTAGAAGACAGAATAGTAGTGATAGCAGCGGTCAGTGTAGTTTTACCGTGGTCAACGTGGCCGATGGTACCAATGTTTACGTGAGGTTTCTCCCTCTTAAAGGTTTCTTTTGCCATTTTTTATTGTTTTGAAATTATTGGTTTTGCTTAATTCTAAAAAGTGTGCAAATATAAACTTATTTTCGTCTCCAAATAAAATTTTTTTTGAAGAGAAATCTAAAAAGCCTACATTACGGTATTAACTATTAGCGAATACAACCGTTTTTATCCCATCTCTACACCTATTCCTAGTAGTTGGTATTCTTTTTGGGTGAGAAATCTCTTTTCTATTTACTGTAAACGCCACAGTATTAAGCACAACTAATGAAAACTTAGAAAAGAATGAGCTGTTGAGCAGGATTGAACTGCCGACCTCTTCCTTACCAAGGAAGTGCTCTACCGCTGAGCTACAACAGCTTTTTACTACACTGCTATTATTTCACATTGTTGCCAAGGCAAACTATAAATAATCACAGCTCGACCTGAAAACAAAAACGATTATCTACATGCAATTGTGAAATAAACTAACAAGTACAAACTGATAACCTAGAAATGCTTAAGTTAAAGAACTTAAAAAAAGCGAGCGGGAGACGAGGCTCGAACCCGCGACCTACAGCTTGGAAGGCTGTCGCTCTACCAACTGAGCTACTCCCGCTTAAAAAAATGTGAAAACTTATAAAAAGAGCATACAGCCTACGGCTTCATTGTCAAATTTACAACTTTTCACATTGTTGATGTGGGCACAGAAGGATTCGAACCTCCGAAGTCTAAAGACGGCAGATTTACAGTCTGCTCACGTTGGCCGCTTGTGGAATGTGCCCATTCAGTCAAAACTTAAAAAAGTGATTAACCATTCGTCTGCTTAATCACTTTTGAAGTTTAAATCTTACCAGAGCCACTTGCCGGAATCGAACCAGCGACCTACTGATTACAAATCAGTTGCTCTACCATCTGAGCTAAAGTGGCTTAAAAAAAGAACTACTTCCTCTTTTATCGCGGCAAGCCATACGCTTATCACTAAAAGGGATTGCAAAAGTAAAACGTAAAATTGTGTTTTGCAAATATTTTTTCGAGAAATTTCAGATAGTTTTCATCCTTATTTCTCGTGCACAGCCATGCTGTATGATGCTATCTTGCTTTTCAGAACTATGATCACCTATTATAGTCGCTTCAATCCCAAGGCTAGGGTATCGTTTTGCCAGTTAACAGTACTATTCAGTCTGCGCACAAACACTTTCATACTTATAGAATCGTTAGTGTACATAAAACCATAACCATTTCTGATTCTATACTGGTCGTAAATCATATTTGTAGCAGATGTAGTGTCCATCCCAAAGTCTGCCTTATTATTACTGTCCAAGCGGCAAATTAAACTGCTATAGGTTGGGTTGTTATTAAAGTTGTACAAGAAAAAAGTAGTATTAGTGGCAGTTGGCATTATGCGCAAAGTGTACGTAGTTTGCGTATTCACAAGAATCAATGAGTCACTACCTAACACTGTTTGGGTTACCTTCCAGTAACCTATAAACTTGTCTACAGTGCCAGTGGCGCAGTTTGTGCCCTCAAATCCTACCGGACATACACATTTGCCACTGTCGCATTTGCCACCATTTTGGCACACTACGCCGCTACATGAATAGGGAAACTCTCCAGGGGTTCTGGTGCAGGAGGAGATATATATAACCGATACGATTAAGGATAATATCCCCAATACTGTTATTACCAGGCCGTTTTTCTTACTTACCATGGCATAAATTTAGTTAAAGTTTTGAATTTTGTTACAAGTCATCTGCATATTCTCTAGCGCAGCACTTTCAGCTTTCAGTTAACAACTGCTTTTTGTGGCCAGTTACATTTGTTTCAGCTCGGTTACCAGCGATTGCAGTACTTTTTTAGCATCTCCAAACAGCATCGAAGATTTAGGGCGGAAGAACAATTCATTCTCTATTCCCGCATAGCCTGGTTTCATACTACGTTTATTCACTATTACATGTTCTGCCTTTTCCACTTCTAGTATAGGCATACCAAATATCGGGCTTGCTGGATCTTCTTTTGCAGCTGGGTTCACCACGTCATTGGCTCCGAGTATCAGCACCACATTAGTACCGCCCATTTGGTCATTGGCTTCTTCCATTTCCAGCAGTTTTTCATAGGGTACATCGGCCTCAGCTAATAGCACATTCATGTGGCCAGGCATCCTGCCTGCTACTGGGTGTATACCGTATAGCACTTCCACCCCTTTTTCATTCAGCACTTTTTCTAGTTCGTGGCAGGTATGTTGTGCTTGCGCCACAGCTAGTCCATAGCCGGGTATTATCATCACTTTTTGTGCGTAGGCCATCAGCACAGCCGTGTCATTCAGCGATATTTCTTTGTAGTTGCCTTGCTCTTTACTGCCAGCCTCACCGCCACCAGCTTTTGCTCCACCAAAAGAGCCTATCAATACATTTTTCAAAGATCGGTTCATTGCCTTACACATCAGTATGGTAAGGATAGTTCCTGCCGATCCTACCAATATGCCACCCGTTAGCATCACAGGGTTGTCATACAAAAAACCTCCAAATGCTGCTGCCACACCCGTAAACGAGTTCAGCAGTGAAATCACTACCGGCATATCTGCGCCACCTATAGGCATCACAAACAATATACCATACAATGCAGACAGCACCAGAATACCATAAAATAGTGCTGGCATATCTGTAAACTTACCACTTGCCACCATTATCACCAGCGCTATCATACCAGCAAACAGTATAAAGTTGATAGCCTGTCCCCCGGCTATAGTGCGGTCTTTTATACTGCCATTCAACTTGCCCCAAGCTATTATACTACCGGCAAACGATACGGTACCTATCAGCATTCCCAGCACCACCACTATCATAGTACCCGTGCCAGGGGTATGGGTGGCTATATTGGCCATTATGTGTCTGTATTCTATTATAGATATCAGCATGGCACAGGCACCACCCATACCATTAAACAGGCTCACCATCTCGGGCATTGCTGTCATTTGCACTTTCTTAGATACTGCAGTTCCTACCACTGTGCCTATTATCAATGCAGCAAATATCCAAGCATAGTTGTGCAGCCCTTCGCCGTTCCCATCTCTATACAAAAATATGGTGCCTAATATCGCCAGAGTCATCCCACCTGCCGCCAGCAAGTTGCCTTTTCTTGCGGTATCTGGGTGCGATAGCATTTTCAGACCCATAATGAACGTAATAGAGCCTATCAAATAAATCAACTGTAATATCATGTTTTCCATACGATGTTATTAAACTCCAAAAAAATCCAAAATTCCAAACTCCAAAATTCCAAATCGAATTACTAAACACCAATGCCAACTACTTATGTGCATCTTCCGTCGTAAATAAAGTCAATTTCGAGTTTCCTGATGTATTTATTGCCCTTGTATCTTATTTATTATCGCGGACAATATTCTTCTTACTTCCTCTGCTTCTTATTTCAAACTGATTCTTGTTAAATCATCTTCCTGATTATGAGATCTAACCAATATTGTGTTTCCTTTGCTTCCTTCCTTGATATCTTCGAAAGCATTAATAGATCCTGCCTTCCTAAATTTTCATTTGCTTCTATATAATTTGCTCCTATTGAAGAGGTGGACCTTACTATTTGCTTTATGTAAACTAGGTTTATAGTGTCATGTTTTAATAATCGGCAATAATCTCTGACGTTAGTTGCAATTTTTAAACATCTCATCTCCAGCTCATTCATTCGCAATACATTTCTAATTATCCTCTAAATTCTCCTTTTGGGATTTGGGATTACTCCCTTGGAACTTTCCCCTTGGGATTTTTATTTCTTCTTTTTCTTCCCAAACATTTCTAGCATGCGGTCGGTCACCACAAATCCACCTACCACATTCAGCGTACCTAGTATCACAGC
>CAMDNC010000012.1 GCA_945902755.1 Flavipsychrobacter stenotrophus | reverse complement strand
CCTGCCACACGCACTCACCTCATTTCACTCGCCGCATACTCTCTCACCACTCAAACACACAAAACCTACATCACAAAACTCATCTCATCGTCTCAAAAAGCAGGAACCTCAGATCGGCAGAAGCCCCTGCCACACGCACTCATCACTCGCCTCATTTCACTCACCTCATACTCTCTCACCACTCAAACACACAAAACCTATATCACAAAACTCATCTCGTTAGTTCAAAAAGCAGGGACTTCAGATCGGCAGAAGCCCCTGCCACACACACTCATCACTCGCCTCATACTCACACGCCACTCAAACACACAAAACCTATATCAAAAAAAACTTAAATACTATTTAAGGGCAGGGACTATTAGCCCGAAAAATCCCTACCCTACTTATCGCTTCTCACCTATCTGCACTATTCCAACTCTAATTACCGCTTTCATCTATCTCACAACTCCAAACACACTTGTTATATAAATATCAAACCCCAACCGAGCTGCATAATGGGATTTTACTTCATAGCTATATACTCTAAAAACTCGTTTCTGGTTCTTTCATTTTGAAACTTACCTTCGAAAAAAGATGTGATGGTAGCCGAACCTGTATCTTTAATGCCTCTAGACGATACACACATGTGCTTTGCATCTATGATTACTGCAACGTCTTTTGTACCTAACACATCTTGCAACTCTCTACCTATTTGTTCTGTTAATCTTTCTTGCACCTGAGGACGCTGGGAGAAATACTGAACAAGCCTATTTAATTTTGATAAACCAATAACTTTACCGCCCGAGATATAGGCAATATGCGCTTTTCCATATATAGGCACAAAGTGATGCTCGCAGTTGCTATAGAGCGTTATGTCTTTCTCCACTAACATTTGTTTGTACTGATACTTGTTGTCAAACAAAGCAATCTTTGGCTTATTCTTAGGATTGAGGCCAGAGAAAATTTCTTTAACATACATTTTAGCTACACGCGCTGGAGTACCGGTGAGGCTTTCGTCATTTAAATCAAGACCTAGCGTTTCCATTATTTCGCGAAAGTGAAATTCAATTCTTTCTATTTTTTCCTCATCGCTCAGTTCGAAAGCGTCATCGCGAAGAGGTGTTTCCACACCTGTGTAAATATGGTCGTCACCAATTTCATCGATAGATAATCCGTTGAGGGTTATTCTATTATGCAGGGTATTCAACAAAGTTTCTGTCTGTTTCATAGAGTGTAATTTTAATTTCGAATTGTGAGTCAATTTTGTTTCTCAATTTGTTGTAGATGACTACTGCAACATTTTCTGTAGTTGGATTTAAATCGCTAAAATCTGGAACATCGAGATTTAGGTTTTTGTGATCGAACTTATCCAGTATTTCTTCACTTATCAACTTACTCAGGTACTTGGTGTCTATTACGTATCCTGATACTGTATTAATGAAACCTGTTACTTTTACCCACAAATCATAATTGTGACCATGATAATGTGGATTATTGCATTTCCCGAAAAGTGCGCTATTCTCTTCAGCAGATAGGCTACTGTTGTGCAACCTATGAGCGGCGTTGAAGTGCTCTTTTCTGATGACTGAAATTTTGTTCATTTTTTTAAACAGTCTGTTGTTTTGCTGTTGATGATGTAAAAGTAGGATTTATTTTGTTCAATTTTTCAACGATTTTGTTAAACAAAATTAATAGTTCAAAAAAATGGAAACGATAAACCACTGAAATGTGCTACTGGAGCGGCTTTGAGGGTAGAACAATCATTTTATAGGTATTATCTATTGATTTATAAAGCCTCACTAAATGAATATTATTTTTAATTTGAAAAGCATAAAAGAGTGCTAAAATGAACAAAAAGAAAGAACACAAGATGAAATATTGTTCATAATTTTGAAGAATATTATAAACAATAACTAAGGAAGCCGTTAGTAAATATTAACCTAGCAACATCAGAATTCAATAGATGAATGTGTAGAGCTGAGTTTAAAAAGAACAGGAATGGTATACTATTGTTAATTGTTGTATACTACCTATAGATAGGACAGTAAAAGAGAGGTACTTTTGAATAATATTTCAATCAACTTGTTTTGAAACCAATATTAGAGGTCAACGCACTAACGAAATCATTCAAAACTTTTAAGGCTGTAGACAATTTATCGTTTACGATACAGCATGGAGAAGTTTATGGATTTTTGGGACAAAATGGTGCTGGAAAGAGCACTACCATGCGTATGTTGCTTGGGTTAATTTTCCCACATAGCGGTACAATATCCATCAACGGATATGAATTTAACAACAGCCGAAGGCACCTACTGAAAAGTATTGGTGCCATCATAGAGCGACCGGATATGTATGGTTACTTGTCGGGATGGGATAACCTAAAAATCTTTGCAACGCTTAGCGACAGTAAAATAACCAACCAAAGGCTGTATGAAGTACTAGAAATAGTGGGGCTGAAGGGAAGAGAAAAAGACAAATTTAAGGCTTACTCACAGGGCATGAAACAGAGGCTGGGCATAGCGATAGCTATGGCCCATAATCCAGACCTACTGATATTGGACGAACCTACTAATGGCTTAGATCCACAAGGAATAGCAGAAATAAGGGCACTCATAGTGTCGCTAAGTAGAGACCATGGCAAAACGATATTGGTTTCGTCGCACCTGCTGCATGAGGTGGAACAAATGGCAACAAGTATGCTTATCATACACAAGGGAAAAAAAGTAAGTGATGGCAGACTTGGTGACCTTATGAACCCAGATGAAACCCTGATAGAAGTTAATATTACACCAAACAATAACCTAGCACGAATGCTGAGCAGCAGTGTATGGGGACAACTAACAGTGAGCCAAACTGAAGAACAAATAGTAATGAAGATGAACCCCAAAATAGTACCAGAACTGAACCGATGGCTGGTAGAAAACAGAACAGACGTATTGAGCATCAGCTCCAGACATTCATTTGAAGCATACTTTTTAAATATCACCAATGATACAACTACTGCGAATAGAGCTATATAAGATTTTCAGACGTCCGAGAACCTACATTAGTTTTGGGATAGTAACTGCAATTACTTTTGTTATACAATTGGCAATGCTGTCAGACGGCAATTCGTTTGTAAACTTTGCATTGCAAGGCGTAAATGAACAGTTTGATATACGAGGTAACATTCTGAATGGCTACCTGATCACCTACATCATTTTGCAGTCGTTGCTTATTCATATTCCGCTACTGGTGGCTCTAGTGGCCGGAGACTCGCTTGCAGGAGAAGCAAACTCTGGCACCTTGCGACTACTGCTTACGAAACCCATATCGCGACTGAAGCTAGTAATGGCAAAATTCATAAGCAGTTTCATATATACAGTACTTCTGATAATGTGGCTTGCCGGTGTAGCACTGGTATTATCATTGGTATTATTTGGCAAGGGCGATATGATAAACCTAAAAAGTGACGCATTTGTGATGATATTGCAAGATGACATCATGTGGAGGTACGGTGCAGCGTTCTTGTTTGCAGTGTTGGCAATGACCACCATAGCTGCACTGTCTATCCTATTATCTGCATTTGCTGATAATGCCATAGGACCCGTCATAAGCACAATGGGCGTGGTAGTGGTACTTACAATAATGTCCAACTTAGAATTACCCATATTCAATGTTATAAAACCATACCTTTTTACAACACATATCATAGGCTGGAAAGGCTTCTTTGACGACCCAGTACCCTATGCTGCTATTACGCGATCGGTGATTATACTGGTAGTATACACGGTAGCATTTCTGGGTACTACGGTACTGTACTTTAATAAAAAAGATATAAAATCATGAGAAAGGGACTAGTAATTGTTGTACTGCTGTTGCAACACTTGGCACTTACAGCGAAGGAAGCCGACGGAAATGTCTTGTTTGAAACACTAAGAACAAAAGTGTTATCAGTAAGAGATTATACAGCAGAGGTGAAGATGAAAATAAATGTAAACTACATGAAGATACCTCCACTTGCTGGTACATTGTACTACAAAAGCCCAGACAAAATGAGACTGGAGCGCCATGGTGGCTTGTCTATCTTGCCTAAAAAAAACATTAACCTAACCCTTCGCAACCTGATACCGAGTGGAAACGTAATGGTGATAGATGTGGGAAAAACCACCATAGCCAACAGACAGGTGCGAATATTAAAAGTAGTGCCAGAAGATGACAACAGTGGTATAGTGCTAACAAAAATATGGATAGATGAAGCAGATATGGTAGCCGTGAGAACAGAGACCACTACTCGTAATGATGGTACTATTATCATGGATCTAGAATATGCGAAGTATATTCCGTACTCTCTTCCAGACAAAATGACGATTCACCTAGATTTAAAAGGCTATAAACTACCTAAAGGTGTGACAATGGACTATGACGACCTACCAGAGGCTAAGATAGCAAGGGATGCAAAAGAAGGGAAGAATCAGAAAGGTACGATACAAATAAACTATCTGAAATATGAAATAAATAAAGGGATAAGTGATAAGGTTTTTGAGGTGGACGATAGAGCGAAAAAGCAAGAACAACAATAAAAACACTCATCTATACGTGACCGATCTTCTGCATTGAAGTGGTAATGAAATGATAAAAGGGGGATATTAAGGGTAAACTGAGCAGCGAAATTGCGTTTTTATTGAAAAAATCAGTTACTTTATACTATCAATTAGAGATGTATAAATCTGGACTATACATATTACTCCTTTTATCCACACTTTCTGTGCAAGCACAGAAAGTGACTGATACGTTTAAGTTATTCTTTGACCTGAATGTGCCTACGTTGAACCCGAAAATGGAGAAAAAGATTGATTTGCTCATTTATAATGACAAAATTATCAATGGCAGCAATGTGACTATTGTGGGATATGCTGACTTTTTGGGCTCTGAGAGCTACAATAAAAACTTATCCATGAAACGTGCCGAGAACGTGCGCGACTACTTGGTTAAGTATGGAATAAATGAAAGTAACATAACACTGTGTGTGGGCAGAGGAAAGGTGGAACGAGCAGGCATGACTGACAGAGGCGGATACCCAATAGATAGAAGAGTGGATATAGTGGTAAATAACAAAACTACTAAGAAAAAAGAAACACCTAAATACACTAAAACCAACAGAAAAGACACTGCAAAACGTGTGAGAATAACGAGCATCGATGAAATGAAAAACCTGAAAGCTGGTTCAGTTTTCAAGCTAGATAATGTTTACTTTCCGGCAGACAGGCATATCATGCGTACTGAATCTCAACCGGCTTTGGATCAATTGTTTAAAGTAATGAGACAAAATCCAAATTTAAAAATCAGTATAGAGGGGCATGTATGCTGTATAAAAGACACACCTGATGCGCTGGATATAGATACCTTTGAACCTCAGTTATCTGTAAATAGGGCAAAGGCAATATTTCAATATTTAACATCAAGAGGAATAGACACCAGCAGGCTTAGCTATATAGGGTATGGAAGAAGGCGACCAATGGTAGACC
Organism: Flavipsychrobacter stenotrophus; assembly: GCA_945902755.1. Classification (GTDB taxonomy): domain Bacteria; phylum Bacteroidota; class Bacteroidia; order Chitinophagales; family Chitinophagaceae; genus Nemorincola; species Nemorincola stenotropha_A. The sequence continues at coordinate 33,460 of CAMDNC010000012.1, read as the reverse complement.
CTGAACTGAGTGAAGAAGATGCAGAAAAAAACAGACGTGTGGAAATAAGGATACTGGAAAATGAATAGTACTCGCTTACGCAACTGCAACTATGGTGCGTATCTACCACTAAATAAATGGATTCGTCTTTTCAACTATATCGCTTCTGAAGATTGCTGAAATGTAACTCTGCCTGCCAACCAGCTACTACCGATAGGCACCAACCAATTGTTCATCAATTCAGCTTTATTGGTCACGATATTATTAAACAGCAATGTATCCTCATTGATATATCCCTTGTCAATAGCGTATTGTACCTGAGCAAATGGCAACATTTCTGCTTTGCCTTTCAGCAAAAAAGTGATCATCATTCTGTCAAAAAAATTGACATCATACTGTCTTTCTAGGCTTTTTATTACCCGCACAGAACTATCGGTACTACAACCGCTCACGGCTTCGTTGGTTTCATCGGCAATTACTACCACAAACTGCCTGAAAAGTAAGCCAGCCCAACCTTTTACGGGACTACCATGTGTTTGCCACTGGCTGTAAAAGTGCAATAGTTGCTCGTTAACTTCTGCTGCTTCTTTTTCTATAAATGCTCTGCTACATTGGTATACCCATACTCTGGAATTATCTGGGAAATGTGCTGGAATAAGATTGGTCAACTCCTGTGCTTGCATAGAGCAAAGGTAAGGAGTAAAACGAATAGAGGCGTAATGCCAAAGCCTTACTTTACTATCTTTAATACATTTAGCCCTATAGTGCAGTCAAGGCACCTTTTGGCGGTGCAGTAGTTGTTGTAAAGTTGCAATAATGCCTGCGATTGAGCAGCAGAATTGACACTCCATCCTTCTTCCTGCCATATACGTGTAATATTGTTTTTCTCGGCAGGAATGGCCTCTAATAACTGTAGCGCACGCTCTTGCATACTGACAGTATCTTGTCTGGCAGCATACAAAAACTGTATGGGTGCTACAGTATTGATAATAATATTTTCGACCGATGATTTTCCTATACTCTTAACTGAAGGCAATTCCTGTAATGTATCAAACCTGTAATGAGTATCCCAATAAGAACTTGCTTTAACATCAAGTAATGGCAACATATCTGCCAACGAATGAACTTCAATAATCTGCGAAAACAAATGAACAGATTTGTGAATGAGCGCTGCATACTGAGCTATACGAATAGTGGGAAAATTGACGGGTCGCATGCGTAGGAATTTCCACAAAGCACCTGATATTGGCTTCAGCTTGTACTTCTTTTGTAGGTATTCATACTCCCTTTGCAGTTCGCGAGGGTAATCATCTTTGAAGTCATTTGAAAGCATCCCCGCTTGGCCAAAAAGTAATGCTTCGAGTTGGAGAAGATTATCTTTGTGACGTGTAACAACATTGAGCGGAAGAGACTGTGCCAGCAACAGAAATGGCGTAGCATTGGTTTTAAAACCAAAGTTAGCAGCCATTCGCCAATAGAGCAGATTTCGCCAATCGTCTGCAGAATTCTCTAACAAAACGTTCCAATCTGACAGCTTTTGCTCCCATCTTTCAGCCAATAATCTACTAAGCCAACCTTCTTTTGTGATGTCTCTGACTGTTGTATGTAAACCTGAACAAGGTAATTTTTGGGTGGTAGTTACCAGTCCTGCATATCTTGATATTATCTGTGGGGCTATGTGCTTGTCTAATACCAATGTCGGAGTGTTTGGTGTACATTCTTTTACATCATTTTGGTAAACCACGTGCAAAATAAGTGTCTTGTATGCGGGGTCGTTTTGATGACCATGCCTCAACCAATCGCTGCTGCGTGTGTGTAGCTCTACATTGCCTACTAAAATTGTGCTTCCAACTTTAATCTTAGCTTCTAGAAAATCTGGTCCGGCATCTCTATTGATTCTGCCTGGAAAAATTATTGTAACAACATCACCGGCAGTAGTTACTAATCCTAAAGAATTATATAGGCTATGTTGCCAAATAAATTGAAGAAGCGCCTCATTCATAGTTATAGGTGTTGCAAAAGTCTCAATTTTCTAGGTGTCGCTTTATCTCTTATAAGATCGAATGAGATAAAAGAGCCAAAATTGTAAAGATAAAGATTACCTATCACTACAGAAAAAAACAGGAAAAATGTAAGTGAGCATTACCTAAAGCAAATAAATACATACACTATGCATGCGCCTACTAACACTACGTTGAAAAAGTAGGTTATTTTATTTGTTTTGATATAGAAGTTTTTTTCCTTTTTTGATGGCGAATTCGAAATTAGACTCTTACTATACAACCTAAATGCTTTATAGTGTACTGGCCTAGCATTATGCTTTTGTCGATATGCACGCAACTGCAGCTGAATAACTATAGAATATGTAATATATAAAGCAACAAACGTGATGAAGGTTAATGATATAAAATCATGGCTTATTTGCTGTAGTAAATTGTGCATGGATGGTTTATACCCAAATCAGTGTAGGGTGACACTTGTATTATCTTATACAAAAATAATTATTAACTCTTCTAAACAAGAGACATTAACAACCATTAAGAAATTTATTTGATTGTAATTAATAAACAACTGACTAATGAATCAATAAGGACAGCTAATTATTCAATTTTTACCACAGCTTTAGATTAAAAGCCGATAAGAAAGGCTAAACGCTGGAGAAAGGCAGCTGGTTAGTCTGTAACCAAAAACTGCCTTAGGTGTGTAACTGTGCGTACTAATTGTTCAAAGCTATTTGGCTTTGCAATGTAGGAATTAGCACCTAAATCATAACATCTTTGTATCTCTAAATTGCTATTGGAGGTACTAAAAACTATCACTGGAATATTTCTAAGTAAAGGAATTGACTTTATTTCTTTGAGAACTTCTCTACCATCTTTTTTGGGCATATTTAGATCGAGTAAAATAAAACTGGGCAGATTGCAATTTTCATTATTGAGACATGAATATAAAAAATCGAACAACTCTACTCCATTTTCTACAAAAACCAACTTCTCAGGAGCTTCGTTATGTTTGAATGCTGCATTCAATAAAAATCTGTCGTCTGCGTCATCTTCAGCTATTAGTATTGTACTAAACTCTCTCATTACCAAAAGTTAAACGAAATATATGAAAACACTATTAGCATTAAAGAATAAACGGATAATTGTGTAAAGTTCACTTCGTCTTTTTCCTAACCATTTTTAAGGATTTTTCGTGATTCTCATTCATTCTAAAAATTACAATTTCTTTGATCAAGTTAATTGGTAAGGGAAGCGTGAAAGGAAATTGAATGGCCCCTTTGGTGCATTTGTATTGCGATAGCTGATTACTAAAAGCTACTATACCCGAGGGTGCTGGATAAAAACCAATGTGCGATTTACAAGCACTGAAATGCACAAGATTGCCATAATACTCGAATGTGGGCATTGCATACTTTATACTTTCAATAGCCGTTGGTGCTACCTGTGATATTGCCGTTCTAATTTGTTCCAAAAGTTCTTGCACTTGTGGAGTGTTCATAGCAATGTACTGATCTATGTCCTGTATGTTCTGACTATTCATAAAGGAAGTTTAGTGAATACAAAAAATGCTCTTGAGCAAACTTACACATAATCATTAGATCAAAGAATAGGAAATTGAGACAAAGTAGAGGTCATATCCGACATAAAAACAAGAGCCGCTCCAACTGGGGCGGCTCTTGAACGAATTGGAGATAAGACGTGTATTATTGTTTTACAACAAAATGGATTGACTTACGGTCACTACCCGCTGTAACGTTAAGGATATACATACCATTAGCCAAATCAGTAGCTAATGTTACGCGCTCATTGATGTTACCGTTAGTAGTTGTAATCATGTTTTTGTACACAACCTGACCAAGCATATTAGTAACTTCCAAAGTAACTGCTTCATTGCCAATGGTCACAATTGAACCTTTAATAACAAACGAACCATTATTTGGATTTGGCACCAACATGATATCAGTACCTATTGAACCAGTAGAAACTATACCAGTAGAAGGTATCACAGTCATCATTACAGAATTCAGAGTAGACTCACCACAAGCACCAGTACCGGTCACCAAACAAGTTATAGAATCACCATCGGCAATGTTTGATGTTGTGTAAGCATCTAAAGTAGCACCTGGTATAGCATTACCGTTTCTTAACCACATATATTTTGGTGCTATTCCAGCATTAGCTACAACAGTGTTGAATGTAACCTGCTGACCTTCGTTGATAGTAGTACCAGGAGTCACAATGATCTGAACCTCAGGTATGTAAACTTCATCTACATTCATCGTGATACTGTTGCTCATTACATTGTTCGAAGACAAACAACGGTAATTACTGTTCATCCAGCAAGTGATTACATCATTGTAATTTGGAGTGTATGTAAGTTCTGCACCTATACCCATAGGTGTGGTACCATTTTTCATCCAAGAATAAGCGGGAGCATCACCACCAAAAGCATTGTTAGCAGTGAACGTCACTTGAGTGCCTTTACAAATGTTGGCAGATGGACTAACACCAATAGTAACTTCTGGAGTCTGATTGTTTACTACAGTCATTACCTTAACTGCAGAAACGATAGCTGGTGTAGCACATGCTGCACTGCTGGTCATAGTAACTGAAACTACATCGCCCGAAGCAGGAGCAAATGCGTAAGAGCCAGCAGCTGCAGATACTACCGTACCATTCACTTTCCAAACATAAGCAGGTGTAGTGCCACCATCTACAGGGACAGCTGTGAACGCAACCGATGTACCGTTACACACTGTATCGCTGTTATCGGCAGATATTGAAACGAGTGGAGCTACCAATGGCGTGATAGAAACAGTAGCAGCACCGTTCATCGCACTATTGCAACCGTTTGCTGTAGTAGCCATAACTGAATATGAACCAGCAGCTGCGTATGCGCCAAGGTACATTGAAGCACCTGTTCCAGAGAATGTACCAGCAAGTGTAGTACCATTGTACAAACGATAAGTAGTAAACGCTGCAGAACCATCGATGCTGATATCGGCACCAGAACCGCCTGCGCAATAGCTACCACCACCTGTTACATTGTAAACAGTAGGAAGTGCATTAACTGCTACAGTAGCTGTTCTGAAACAACCAGTAGGCAATGTGTATGTAACAGTAGCATTACCAGTTGACGCACCTGTCATAACACCAGCAGAAGTTACATCAGCTACAGAAGCTGCACTTGAAGACCATGATCCTCCAGCTATTGAATTGCTAAGAACCGTAGAAGCACCTTGGCAAACATTTGTAATGCCCATGATTGTACTTGGCAGTGTATTAACATTTACAATAGTAGTATTGTAACATCCAGACGGCATTACATAAGAAATAGTAGCTACACCAGGAGCTATACCAGTAACTTCACCATTTACCAGACCGACGATAGCTGTAGAAGTGGCGCCACTAGTCCATACACCACCAGTAGTTGTGGTAGACAATGTAGTTGATGAAGCCGCACAAACCTGTGTTGTACCAGTAATAGCAGCAGGAGTAACATTAACTGCTATGTTTTTAGTGCGCATACAGCCAGTGGGCAGAGTGTAACTGATAAGTACATTACCCGCAGTGTTGCCTGATAATATACCAGTGGCACTTATAGATGCAAGAGGGCTGCTGTTGGCATCCCAGTTACCACCTATATTAGCATTTGTAAGTGTGATAGTAGCACCTTCGCAGACAGCATCAGCACCACCTATAACAGCTGGCAGCGGATTAACTACAATTGATCTTGTGCGAATGCAACCTGTAGGTAGCATGTAGGTTATTGTTGCTGTACCCGCTGCAGTACCTGTAACCTCTCCTAAGAAGCTAACCGTGGCAATAGGAGAAGCACTACCCCAGAAACCACCAGTAGAGGTAGTATTCATTGTAATCGAATTTCCTACACATACGGCATTAGGACCAGTTATAGACGCTGGCAAAGGATTAACAGCAATGTTGGCAGAAACACTACAGCCCGTAGGGAGTGTATATACAACTGACGAACCGCCAGCAGACAAACCAGAAACCACACCAGTACCACTGATAGTAGCTACTGAAGTGTTAGTGCTACTCCATGTACCACCACTGCTAGCATTGCTAAGACCAGTAATTAGACCCTGACATACACTAGTATTACCAGTGATAGGTGCAGGTAATGGATTAACGGTAATATTGGTTGTTTTACGGCAACCAGTAGGCAATTCGTAGGTAATGGTTGCAGTACCAGCAACAATACCGGTTACAACTCCTGATGCATCGATTGTAGCAATAGTTGGAGAACTTGAGCTCCACGCACCGTTGATTGTGGCATTTGACAAAGTAGTAGTACTGTTAACACATACGGTAGCTGAACCAGAGATATTAGCTGGCAATGGATTAACTACCACTACTGATGATGTACGACATGAAGTAGGCAATGTATAAGTGATAGCAGCTGTACCTGTATTGTTACCTGTAACCAGACCGGTAGCATTAACTGACGCTATACCAGCAGCATTGCTGCTCCAAACACCACCTGGATTACTGTTGCTAAGCGCAGTGGTAGCACCAAGACATACGTCTAAGTTTCCGGCAATGGTGGCAGGAAGTGGATTCACATTGATATTAGCAGTACGTATACATCCTGTAGGCAATGTGTAAGTAACAGCAGTAGCACCTGCGGCCACACCCGTTACAACACCTGATGCTGTAATAGATGCGATAGATATATCGCCAGCTTCCCATGTACCACCTATTGTAGTATTGTTCAGTGTAGATGTAGCATTAACACAAACATTCGTTGCACCAGTTATTAAAGCTGGCAACGCATTTACTACAAAAGGAGTAGCAATTCTGCAGCCGTTAGGTGCAGTGTAAGTGATGTTAGTATTACCAGCTGCGTTACCAGTTACGGTACCTGAAGCATTAATAGAGGCTATAGCTGTAGAGCCAGAAGACCATACACCACCTGTTGTAGCATTGGTAAGTGTAGTAGACAAACCGTTACATACTGCAGTAGTACCACCAATAGTAGCAGGTATAGCATTAACCACTAAACTGCGCGTGCGGTAACAACCTAGTGTAGATGTGTAGGTTATTGCTACGTTACCAGCTGCGACGCCAGAAACAGTACCAGAGGTATTTACTGTAGCTATAGCATCAGATTCTGATGACCAAGTACCACCTGAAGTGCTGCTCGTAAACAAACTTGTAGATCCAGCACATATAGTATTAGTACCAGCGATAGCTGCTGGTAGAGGATTTACTACTATTGTATTCATTCTAGAGCAACCTGTAGGCAACGTGTAGGTAACCATTGAAGTACCTGCAGTACCTGCTGTAACTAAACCTGAAGCATCGATCGATGCTGTAGAAGGAACACTTGTTGACCATGTGCCACCAGCTACAGAGTTTGACAGAGAAGTAGACTGACCAGAACAAACTGTAAGGCTACCTGAAATAGTAGATGGTAAAACATTCACAGTTACAGTTTGCGTGCGACGACAGCCATTTGCTAATTCATAAGATATTGTAGCAACACCAGCTGTAGTACCAGATACTACTCCAGCTGTACTGACACTTGCGGTAGCACTCGCATCTGAAATCCAAACACCACCACTTGTTGTTGAAGACAAAGTGGTAGTTTGACCTTGACAAACTGCATTTGCCCCAGAGATGCTTGCAGGAAGCGCATTAACAATAACATCAACTATTCTGCGGCAACCAGTAGGAAGCATATAAGTGATTTTCGCTGTACCTGCCGCTACACCCAGTACTTCGCCGGATGCGTTGACACTAGCAACAGCAGTATTGCTACTTGCCCATGTACCACCTGCATCAGCACTGCTTAGCAATGTAGTAACGTTTTGACAAATTGTGGTATTGCCTGTTACTGCAGCTGGAAGTGGGTTAACCACGAAGCTAGCAGTAGCACGACAGCCTGTAGGCAATGTATAAGATATCGTAGTAACACCCGAAGTAGCTGCTATAACCAGACCAGCGTTGTCGATGGTAGCTACAGACGTATTGCTACTAGCCCAGTTACCACCACTTACTGTATTGGACAAAGCACCCAGGCTGCCCTGACATGCTGACAATGAGCCAGAAATAGCTGCTGGTAAAACATTCACTGTAGCTACAACCGTGCGGATACATCCAGCAGGCGAAGTATAGGTTACTACTGCAGAACCAGCAGTCACACCAGTAATGTTGCCAGAAGTAAGACCTACGGTAACATTCGATGATGCACTGCTCCATGTACCACCCGTAAGCGGATTAGAAAGCGTAACAGTAGATGACTCACAAACTGCGGCTGTACCAGTGAACGCACCAGGAACTGGATTTACTGTAGCAGTTGTAGTAGTGATACAACCTGAAGGCAATGTGTACGTGATACCAGTTTGCCCTAAAGCCACACCTGTAACAATACCAGTACTGTTTACAGAAGCAGTAGAAGTGTTGGCACTTGTCCATACGCCGCCGCCAATAGGATGGCTGAGAGTAGAAGTAAGACCCAAACATACCGCAGATGAACCAGAAATAGGAGCGGGTGCGGCAGACACGTTGAAAATTCTAGATTTCACACAACCCAATGGTGAAGTGTAAGTTATTGAAGTGATACCTGCACCTACTGGAGTGATCTCACCTGTTGCCAAGTTGATGAATGCAATAGATGTATTACCACTTGTCCAGGTACCACCAGCAGTGCTGTTTGTTACAAACACATTTGTGCCTATACAAGTAGAAGAAGCGCCAGAGATATCGGCAGGTAAATCATTTACGTTTACGTTGACAGAAGCTGATGAGGTACAACCCGCTGCACTTGTAGCAGTTACATTATACTGGTTGCTACCTATCACAGTAGGTGTTATAGTAGTAGTGGCACATGATGTACAAGAAAGCCCTGTAGCACCAGAAACACCAGACCACGTAAATGTAGCACCAGGAGCAACAGCAGTAAAAGAAGTTCCGTTGTTGAGACATACAGAAGCTGAAGCCGCTGGAGTTACACCCAAAACCGGTAATGGGTTAACATTAAGACTCTTCAATGCAAAACAGGAGTTAGGTAAAGTGTAAGAGATAGTTACAGCACCTACAGAAATACCTGTGACCTGACCAGAAGTATTAACATCGGCATTAGAAGCACTGCTGCTCCATATGCCTGAAGGGGTAGTATTAGAAAGTGAGATGGTAGCGCCCAAACAAACACCAGTAGGTCCAGTAATTGCCGCAGGAGCCGCAAGCACTGATACTACGCTAGGATAGGTAACGGTGCATCCTGCACCAGTAGCACCTGTAACGGTAAGATTATAAGTTCCACCCTCAGAGCTAGAAATAGAAGAAACTGATGCAGAAGGAGTAGACGCTCCTGAAATTGTGGCAGGACCAGTCCATGAATAGCTTGTAACGCCTGATGCGCCTGTAGCAGTAAGTGTAAGAGAAGAACCAGCACAAACAGGACTGTTGGTAGTGACACTAGCAACAGAAGGGGCCGCAACAACTGTAACAACAATCGAAGAAGTACAACCAGGACCAGTAGAATAAGTAATAGCCGCAGTACCGGTACCAGTCGCAGTGACAACACCTGTAGACGTAGCTACAGTAGCTACCGAGGTATTGCCTGAAGTCCATGCACCACCAGTAACAGTATTAGCGAGAGTAGCCGAACCACCTACACAATAATTTAAAGTTCCCGTACTAGCAGGAGGAGTAGAACACAATGGAGTGATAGTAACATAACCATTGCCAGATCTGAAACCAGCTGTTGTAGATCCGCCAGTTACCCCAGCACCACCATAATAAGAAGAACCACCACAAGCACCACCATAAGTAGCTCCGCCAGCGCCATACCAGCCGCCGCCGCCGCCGCCGCCATAGTAATTCGCAGAGTTACCGCCGAAACCAAATCCACCTGCGGTGGCTGGACTTCCGCCACTTGCACCGCCAGCAGTTTGCGTACCGGGACCACCACAGCTAGAATAATAACTTCCACAGTCAAACCCTAAACTACCAGTGAGTCCACCACCACCGCCACCATTATCAGTGCCGCAATCCCAAGCGCCGCCACCACCACCAGCACCTACAAGTAGACGACTGCTAAGTGCGGCAGTAGTACTACCAGAAACAGTACGAATATCGGACGAACCACCACCAGACGCACCGCCATAGCTATTACTACCATTACCACCATTTGCACCACCACCACTATTTGACCCACCTGGAGGTACTGCACCTCCTGGTGCCGCATTAGGACCTTGTTGCCCTACGTACACATAAATAACCTGCCCAGGCGTCACCGCGACTGTGCCCTGAGCACGTCCACCCAATCCACCTGAACCAAACCCGGTGTAATTGCCGCCTTGACCACCAGCCACATCTACAGCAATAGAAGTTACACCTGCTGGCACTGTGTAGGTCTGCATAGAGCCCGTGTAATTGAAGGTTACCTGTGCGTAACCAGCCATACTCAAACAGAGTAATAGGAAGAGTAAACTAATTCGTCTCATATTCATTTGGTTTTATTAAGCTAATTATTGCACTACATGAGTTAAAGGCAAACGCTGAAACGCCTTGCCTACAAAGAGATAGGGAATATTACCACCAAGTTATTTTTATTTATTTCGGCACTAAAAACTGCCCTAATAATAACATTTGGATAATAGTAAAGCCAAATTTAACAAAACGGAATTGTAAAAACAAACAAAAAGGCGAATTGGCTTAAAATATTATTACCTAATTGTTAGTAATTCGCTACGCTATGTAGATTACAATTCAATGCTCCGATTTAAATAAATCTCCACTTTAAACATCTTGTTACATTTAAGTGTTTAACAATAATCGCCCTAACTACTGAAAACGAATTGAACCTAATCAACGGATCACACTTATATTTATCACCAGTATATATGTATGAAACAAATTCGTCTCTTTTTTTTTGGGGGGGGGATAACTACTTGGAAGCATACAAAGACTATTTGAATAATTTAACTGCAGAAAATTTTAGTTAAAACCCGACATTAAACATTTATACCATGAGAAGAAAAAAATGTCAATTCTCAGGTCGGAACTAAAAAGCAAGTATAAAATCAGTAGCCGTAGTTAATGAGACAAAAAAAAACACGATCAAACACAACAAAATTAGCCCCACCAATATGGTGGGGCTAACACTATAAATAGAATTTAAAAAATTAGATTTTGAAGTGAGAGAACGCTTTATTAGCTTCTGCCATACGGTGTGTATCTTCTTTCTTTTTGAATGCACCACCCTCACCCTTAGATGCTGCGATGATTTCATTAGCAAGTTTGTCAGCGATGGTCTTACCGTTGCGCTCACGAGAGAAACGGATTAACCATTTCATGCTTAGTGAAATTTTGCGATCAGGACGTACTTCTGACGGTATCTGGAAAGTTGCACCACCTATCCTGCGACTACGTACTTCTACAGCAGGAGTTACATTGTTCAATGCTTTTTTCCAAATTTCATAACCATCTTCATTAGTGATTTTAGAAACTTTATCTAGAGCGTCGTAGAATGCGCTTAGAACAACAGTTTTGTTACCACCCCACATAAGACAGTTAACGAAACGAGTTACATTTTTATCGTTAAACTTGGGATCCGGTGCTAACGGTAATTTTTTTGCCTGTGCCTTTCTCATCTGATGATTGGCTTAAATTAAAGAGTTAGAAATTATTTTTTACCTGCTGGTTTTGCTCCACCTTTCGCTTTTTCCTTTTTCGTACCATACTTAGAGCGGCTCTGCTTACGGTCTTTTACACCTGCAGTATCTAGCGCACCACGTACGATGTGATAACGAACACCTGGAAGATCTTTAACACGACCACCGCGTATCAACACGATAGAGTGTTCTTGAAGATTGTGACCTTCTCCGGGTATGTACGCGATCACCTCTACTTTGTTAGTGAGACGAACTTTAGCCACTTTACGCAGCGCGGAGTTTGGTTTTTTGGGCGTAGTTGTGTATACACGGGTACACACGCCACGGCGTTGTGGACACGCATCCAGTGCGCGGGATTTCGACTTTGTCCGTATCTGCTCACGGCCTTTACGTACTAATTGCTGTATTGTAGGCATTGCTTACGTTAGTAATAAATTAAAATGGAGTGCAAAGGTAAGTCAAACATTTTATCATTCAAAAAAATATTTCGGATATTTATCAGAATATTTTCCTGGGTTGATAAAGGTACGTACTTAAAAATTACTAGCAATAAAAAAATCACACAAATGTAACTCCCATTAACAAGCTCTTATATCACTAAATAACACCAAAAAGAAGAAAAGTGTTAATAAATATACTAATACTGCTACAATATGAACAGCCATATCTATTTTCTGTTATTTTTGTAAGATACTTACTTCACAATCACAATTAGCTCATCAGATAAATGATAGCGTTGCAACAGAATAAACAACCGGTTATAAATAACAAGGCACTCGTATGGACAGTGGGCATACATGCATTACTATTCTTGCTGTTCATACTACTATCCTATTCGCTCCCTACTGAAGTGGTAACAGACGAGGGTGGAGGACTGGAAGTAAACCTTGGCACTAGTGAAGATGGCAGTGGTACAGACCAGCCAATGTCAAAAAAAGCCCCATCCGATTTTCAAGCAACTGTAGTTTATAAGACTACTGCTATGCGCAGCAGTGTACCTAGCAACATTTTGAAATCTGCGGCTGCAGATGCACCTGTCATAAACAATGAGAGTAAAAAAGACGGAAAATCTGATGCAACTGAAAAAGGTAAATCGCAGCCTAATCCAAGATATACCTATCCGGGCGATGTGGGCAAAGGTGGTAACAGCGCTCTTCAGGATATGAACGGCAAAAGCGAGGGTAATACTACTGGCGATGGTGACAGAGGCGTGCCTGGTGGCACACCAGGAGCAGAAAACTACACAGGCGTGCCTGGTAACGGTACTGGAGGTATAGGTCATACCTTATCAGGGAGGCACATTTCGCCCGATAAATTTGAAGCAGAATTTCAGGAGAGTGGCAAGGTGGTGATACATGTGACTGTCGATCGCAACGGGAATATTGTAGATAAACGTGTAAAAAGTTCATCGGGTGCCCACCTGACGAAAATAGCACTAGAAAAGCTGAGCAGTGCACGTTTCAGCAAAAGCGACGGGCCAGAACCTCAGCAATTTGGGGACGTAACCATTGTTTTCAAAACTCGCCGATAGACAGACATGGATTTAGCTAATAATTATGCTGCTACGCTTGAGTATTTATACGAGCGATTGCCCATGTTTTCAAGAATAGGAAAAGCAGCCTTGAAACCGGACCTCACTAATACATTGAAGCTATGTGCTGCACTAGGCAATCCTCATTTGAAGTTTAAATCAGTGCATATCGCTGGTACTAACGGCAAAGGAAGTGTGAGCCACTCATTAGCAGCAATACTACAAGATGCTGGTTACAAAACAGGACTTTACACGTCCCCGCATTTGATAGACTTCAGAGAGCGTATACGCGTCAATGGCACACCCATCAGCAAACAATGGGTAGTATCATTTACAGATAAAATAAAGCCCGTTATGGAAGAAATAACCCCTTCTTTTTTTGAGATAACAGTGGCGATGGCATTTGAATATTTTGCAAATGAGCAAGTAGACATAGCCGTAATAGAAACGGGGCTGGGTGGCAGGCTAGATAGTACCAATGTAATTGCACCTCTTCTTTCTGTAATCACCAATATTAGCTACGACCACAAAGACTTGCTAGGCAACACTCTTGCAGAAATAGCAAGTGAAAAAGCTGGCATCATAAAACCAGGCATACCTGTTGTAATTGGCGAACAACATCCTGAAACTGAAAGAGTCTTTTTTGAGCATTCAGTGCACAAACACAGTACACTGCATTATGCACAATCTCTGTGGGGAATGGTGAGAATAAATCAAGATTCCAAACTCAGCCATTACAAAGCTGTGAATAATGCTAAAATGGAAATGTATGACGTGCATACAGATCTACAAGGGCAGTATCAGCAACACAACCTAAAAACCATTTTAACTGCTGTAGAGCTACTAATCCATCAAGGATGGAAACTAAGCTTGGCAGCTGCAATACGTGCTCTAGGTAAAGTAAAAAAAACAACTGGACTGCGCGGTAGATGGGAATGGCTGCAAGAAAAGCCGATAATTATTTGCGATGTAGCTCACAACACAGCTGGTATAATGGAAGTGATGCAACAATTGCAAGTACTAAGTGAAGATGGCAACACCAAACGCAATACGCACATACTGACAGGATTTGTGAAAGATAAAGAAGTAGGTGAAGCATTGACGCTCTACCCCAAAGATGCCATCTACTACTTCACAAATGCCAGCATACCTAGAGCACTGCCTGCCGATGAGTTAAAAACTGCAGGAGAGCGTGTGGGGCTAAGTGGCAACACCTACCCTACTGTTGCAGAAGCACTAGCAGCTGCTAAAAGTGCGATGAGAATTGACGACATACTACTAATCACAGGAAGTTTTTTTGTAGTGGGTGAAGCCATGGAAGCTATGGAACAGTAACAAATAATGCTGCCCATATAGAACAAGCAATTACCCGTTACCAAAAAAATTCGATTACCTGTTGTTGTTGTCTACAGCAAGTACTGTACGCAGATTAAGCTCATGAGCAGCACGCATAATGGCCACAATATTGTCGGCAGTAGCTTGTTTATCGGCATTGATTACTACCGTTGGTTCGGCATCCTGCGACTTAGCGATAGCAGCAGCAATGAATGGTTTTAATGAGTCTACATAAACAGGTTTTGTGCCTATAAAAAACTCTTGTTTGTCATTCACCGAAACAACTACTGTTTGTTTTGCCTTAGTGTCACTTTTTGCCTTAGGTATACTCAGTTTCACAACATTCGGATTGGCTAGGGTAGATATGATTAGGAAGAACAGTAGCAGTATGAACAATATGTCGTTCAAAGCTGAAGAGTGCCCCTGGGGGTCGTGCGCTAAACGTCTTTTTATATTCATCTGTTATTCTTGGTGAAATTAATTATTGGGTTGCTGAATACTGTCCAGAAATTCTACAGAGGCTGATTCTATTTTGTTTACGGCTTTGTTGATCTGAGCATTCAAAAATGCATAACCCACATAAGCCAACAAACCAATGATAAGACCTACTGCAGATGTTACCATCTTGGTGTAGATACCACCAGCAATGGTTTCGAGCGAGAAACCCTGATGCTGCACATTAAAGAACAAAATAATCATACCAGCTATGGTACCCAAAAATCCAAAAATGGGGGCAATACCAGCAATAGTAGAAAGGATTGATACATTTTTTTCGAGTTGGTATACTTCCAATCTTCCAGTATTTTCCATTGATTTTTCGATATAATCAATCGGTTTACCCAACCTGCCGATACCTTTTTCTAGCACTCTGGATACAGAAGTAGCGCTACCCTTGCAGGCACTTATCGCAGCCTGAATGTTTCCTGTTTCAATAGCCTGTACCACTCGAACAGTAAGTGTAGGGTCTACTGCAGATGCTTTGCGAATATGCAATAAACGCTCTACAAAAACATACACCATTATAACCGAGCAAAGCAACAGCGGCACCATAATAGCACCGCCTTCCATAAGGAGATTGAACAGCGAAATTTTCTCTGGAGCCGGCGGAGCTACAGCTTCAACAGTACTGACAGCAGTATCGATCTGTAGCAGCAAAACGGATAGTAATGTCATGGGCGAAATTTGTTCTGAACAAATGTAACTAAAATCAGTAAACACAGTAAATGTATTGTAGCTGTTACATTTATTTTAACCATTTAGATTTTCATTCACTTACTGCCCTTCACTTTGGCCCGCTTAGAAACTCCTTTATTATGAATTGGCTGTGCATTCAAAGCACCACAATATTAATACATTCAGTTATGGATAATTAGGGTACATTTGTAAAAAGCAATCAGGTTGGTTGGTTGTTAAAAAACAAAACTATTACTATGATATTATTTGTAGGCAACCTGAGTAAAGCAACTACTGGTAAAGACCTTACCGATTTATTTGGCAAATTTGGAAGTATTGCCAAATCTAAATTGATGCTAGATGAAATAACAAAGCGCTCCCGAGGTTTTGGTTACGTAGAAATGCCAGATGCTGGTATGGCTCACAATGCGATAAATGTATTGAACAACAGTACGTTTATGGGCGAAAAAATACTGGTTTATCAAGCAAGCTCCAAACAATCAATGGCCATCGTATGGAAATAACCTACCGTGCCGCCGAAATGATATAACCCGTAGAGAGAAAATCACTAAACAAATAACATCCTAAACTTATGCAAACCAATAGCGAACTGCGACTGGCGGTGCTTATAGATGCAGAAAATGTGCCGTCATCCAACATTAAGGAAATGATGGCAGAAATAGCCAAATATGGCAATCCCACCTTCAAACGGATATATGCAGACTGGACAAAACCACATGTAACTAGGTGGAAAAATGTGCTGCTGGAAAATGCAATTACTCCTATTCAACAGTACAGCTATACTCAAGGCAAAAATGCTTCTGACTCTGCGATGATCATAGACGCCATGGATATATTGTACACTGGCAGAGTTGACGGATTTTGTATTATCTCCAGCGACAGCGACTTCACACGGCTGGCATTGCGCTTGCGAGAGGCAGGCATGAAAATTATAGGAATGGGTGAAAAAAAGACTCCAGAGCCCTTTATAGTGTCCTGCGACAAATTCATTTATATAGAAATATTATCAGCCCCAAAAACAAAAACCCAAAACAAAGATGTAATACTAGAAACTCCACCAGAAGCTGAGACTACTGAACTTGTTAAAAAAGTGGATAGCGATATAATTTCGCTAATATCGACCTCTATAACAGATATGGCTGACGAAGGTGGATGGGCTTTTCTAGGTGAAGTGGGAAATCTGATAATAAAAAAACAACCAGATTTTGACCCCAGAAACTTTGGTTACAAAAAACTAGCATTGCTCCTCAAAAGCACTGGCGCTTTCGAGCTTGATGAAAGACTAACGGATAAAGGCAACGGCAACATAAAACATGTATATGTCAAGGTGATCACTGCACCCAAACCCGAAAAAACGAAAAAAGCAGGAAAAACTATTAACAAGAGTAAAAAAGCAACGGCAAAGGTTGCTTCCACCCAACCAGCTTCTTAGTCTCTATATTTTGCCGGAATGAGAATAGATTAATTTTACAACATCAAATCCAACCGTGGAATATACATGCTCTCGAAAGTGTGCGTAATTAGTACACTCCACGATTAATTCTTTTCCCGAATCAACAAACAACGCCTCCTCAGCATTAAAAAAGGGTGTCTTTTGCAAGACACCCTTTCCAAATGATTATTTATGAATAAATTAGAGAACTCTAACGTTAACTGCATTTAAACCTTTCTTACCATTTTGAACTTCATAAGAAACTTTATCGTTTTCACGAATTTCATCATAAAGACCTGAAACGTGAACGAAAATGTCTTCTCCACCGTTAGATGGGCTAATGAAACCAAATCCTTTAGTTCCATTGAAAAATTTTACTGTACCTTCTTGCATTTTACTGTTTTTAAATAATGAGACACAAAGATACGTAACTTTATTGAAAAATAAAATATTTTTTGACATCTCTGATTTATTGTCCGGTAATTATCTACACTGACTGACTGAAAACCTTCTTTACTCTGTCCGGTCTATTCTTTTGCAAATGCAGGTCGAAAGCACTACACACATTACGCACATAATTTTTACCAATATTGGTAAGCGATACACCAGTTGCAGTAGACACCAGCAAACCATCTTTTTCCATATCACTAAGTAATGGCATTGTTAGCGTAGCTATAGTACTTGAATCTTCTGTATGAAAAGTTGTGAACCCGTTACAACTAATATCCAATATGTATTGACCGAATCGCCTGTCTTCCTCACTTCTGATACAAATTTTCTTTACTGCACATTTTCCTTGATTAGTAATGTTGTAATAGTTGTGCAGCGTCTTTTCGTTTTGTGCATAGGCACTAGGAGAAGTGCTTATCGCAGACACACCCAACCCTATCAGTATTTCTGTGCGCTGTGTAGTATATCCCATAAAACTACGGTGCAATCTACCCTGTTTCAATGCTTGACACAAGTCGTCATCTGGCAGGGCAAAATGATCCATGCCCACATCTATATAACCCGCGTCTAAAAACATCTGCCTTCCTGTTTGGTATAGCGCAAGTTTTTCTGCTGTACTAGGCAAATCATTCTCATCAAAAAGTCGTTGTCCCCTACTCGTCCAGGGTACATGAGCATAGCTATAAAAAGCTACTCTATCTGGCCTTAATGAAATGGTTTGAGAAATAGTCCGCTTTATACTTTCGTGTGTCTGTTTGGGCAACCCATAAATAAGGTCAAAGTTGACTGAACTGTATCCAATTTCCCGAGCTTTTTCTGTAACTGATTGTACCTTATCAAATGGCTGAATCCGGTTGATGATGCGTTGCACCTCTTCATCATTGTCTTGAACACCATAACTCACTCGCCTGAAACCAAGATCAAATAATGTTTGCAAATGTTCGGCAGAAGTATTGTTGGGATGACCTTCAAAACTAAACTCATGCTGCGAGTGTATTTGGCAAGTTGCTAAAATAGGCTGCAATAATCGTTTCAAATTTTCGGGCTTAAAAAAAGTTGGTGTGCCGCCCCCTAGGTGTAGTTCTCTCAGCACAGGTGTATGAGACATGAGTGAGAAATATTGCTGCCACTCTTTGTGAATTGCCGAAATATACTCGTTTTCAACAGCATGATTGTTAGTGATTTTTTTGTTGCACCCACAATAAGTGCACAACGATTCGCAAAATGGCAAGTGTATGTATAAACTAAAACCATCTCCAGCGGCTGCTGTTGAAAAATCGTATTTAAATGCATCTAACCACTCTGCCGGAGTATCGCATTCCTGCCAATAGGGCACAGTAGGATAACTCGTATATCGTGGCACGGGAATGTTGTACTTTGCCAGCAACTGATCAGGGGCGAGGTTCATGTATTTATTTTTGCCAAAAATAAGTTCACTCGATAGCTGATTTAATGACTACAATCAGGTTGTTTGTCATCATATTGCAAGGAAAAATTATCGTTATTCACGCATCCTATTGATAGGAAAACAGAAAAACCTAACAGCATCTAAAAGCTGGGAATATATACCCTTCAACCCAATAAAAAAATATTTTTATGAGTAAGTATTGTTCACTTTTTCAAACACTAAGTTTTACTTTTGATGTCTGATTTTATTTCTCATCTGGCACAACAGCCAGATTAATTCAACCAATAGCATGATAGATATTTTGTTGGGATTGCAATGGGGCGACGAAGGCAAGGGAAAAATAGTAGATTTCCTTGCTGGTAAGTATGATATTATTGCCAGATTTCAGGGAGGTCCAAACGCTGGACACACATTGTACATCGATGGTAAAAAAGTAGTACTGCATACCATTCCCTCAGGTGTTTTCCAGTCCCATTGTCTTAATCTGATAGGCAATGGAGTTGTTATAGACCCAGTTACACTCAAAGCTGAAATAGACAAAATTATACCCCTTTGTCCAGACCTACTAAAACGATTATTTGTATCTCAAAAGGCACACCTGATACTCCCCACACACAGAGCGCTGGATGCTGCCTCTGAATCAGCAAAGGGTGTAGATAAAATTGGTTCCACACTCAAAGGTATTGGACCAGCTTATATGGATAAAACTGGCCGAAATGGACTAAGAGTTGGCGACATACTATCGCCAAACTTTATCGACAAATACAATAAGCTAAAACAAAAACATTTGCAAATGCTGCGCCAATACCCAGGAGCTGCTACAGAATGGGAGCAATGGGAACAACCATTCTTTGATGCTGTGGAGCGTATGCGCTTTTTGCAAATCGTAAATGCAGAGTATTGGTTAGATGAACATTTGAAAGCTGGCAAAAAAATACTAGCAGAAGGTGCGCAAGGAAGTATGTTGGACATAGACTTTGGTACCTATCCATTTGTAACCTCATCAAATACCATAGCCGCAGGTGTTTGCAGTGGTTTGGGTGTTGCACCTGCTCGCATTGGCGAGGTATATGGAATCACAAAAGCGTACTGTACCAGAGTTGGTAGCGGACCTTTCCCTACTGAGCTGGAAGATGCTACTGGCGAAGCTTTACGCGCAGCGGGTCATGAATTTGGTGCTACTACTGGCAGACCTCGAAGATGTGGCTGGTTAGATCTGGTGGCACTACGCTACGCTGTGATGCTGAGCGGGGTAACCAAACTCATCATTACAAAAACAGACGTTATGGACAGCTTTAGCCCTATCAAGGCCGCTACGGCCTACACAGTGAATGGAGAAACCACTACACAAATGCCTTTTGATATCTGTGATGCTCCAATTTCACCAGTGTATAGTACTTTTGATGGCTGGGAGAAACCCATAAGTGAATGTAACAATTATGATGAGCTACCACAAACATTCAAAGAATATTGTACGTTTATTGAGCAGTACCTTAATGCTAAAATTTCTCATATTTCTAACGGCACTGGTAGAGACCAACTAATAGTTATTTGAGAATAAAAAATATAATATTGCACTCAAAAAAATTTGGCAATTTCATCAAACTAATAAAATTTTACGGCATCAAGATTAAGAGCTATGAAATCAAATCCAAGTAAGAAAGTAGCAACGAAAAAGAGCGCATCTAAAGACGCAGCTCCGGCATCTAAAAAAAGTGCACCGAAGACTAAAAAAAGTCAAGTGGATGAGGATGACGAATTAGAAGACGATTTGGACGAGGTTCCTGCAAAACCTTCAAAAAAAGCAGCACCCTCATCTAAAAAGAAGAAACCAGTAGATGACGACGACGACGATGATGATGATGACATCGACGATATCGAAGAGGATGATGACTTCAATAAAGATGAAGACGACTTCGATATAGAAAAAGAATTCGAAGAATTTGATTTGCCAAAATCAAAATCAAAATCGCCAAAGAAAAAATCTGCAAAAGATGATGATTTTGATGTTGACGACGAATTCAAAGATCTTGGCTTCTTTAGTGAAGGCTCCGGCGGTTTTGACGACGACGATGATGATTTTTAATATATCTCTGCAGTAATTGGCTTGAATGTAGTAAGCTAATGATACATAATCAGCATCCTTACTAATTTCATCAATACCACGCATTGCAAAGGAGTAAAAAAGTATATAAAATATTGCCCGAACATTCGGGCATACTTAAAGCAAGAATGCTGAATTGGGCAAAACAATTCAGCGTTCTTGCTTTTTTAGATAGTAATAACTATTCATCAGCCTACAGTAGATACGAATGTTTGCTTGCAGTAGGTGTAGCACAAATGGTAGCTAATGACTCTACAGACCCTCTAAAGCAACTACAAGAAATACATGATTCTTACCCTGATTGGTTATTTGGCCACATAAGTTATGACTACAAAAACAATCTGGAACCAAAACTTACAGCAACTCACAAACCAATACACGGTTATCCGTTATTACAGTTTTTTATACCAAGCACTGTATGCTATATAAATAGCTCAAAGGAATTACTCACTATTGAAACATATGAAGATGTAGATGACATTTACAACCTACTTATTCTGACTGATGAGATGCAATCAGAAAGCACCATACTACCAGTACTAACCTTCACTCCTACTACACACCGTGGAAGCTACATCGATACAATCAACCAACTAAGAAACCATATACTAGAGGGAGACTGCTATGAAATAAATTATTGTACTGGTGCCAGCTGCACTAACGCCGATGTTGATGCACTGAACGTTTTTAACGCACTCAACAAACTTTCTCCTGCTCCTTTTGCCGCTTACTATCGTCTCAATCATCTGCACTTAATGTGTGCCAGTCCCGAGCGATACCTTCGCAAAGAAGGAGATCAGATACTATCTCAACCCATAAAAGGTACAGCAAGACGCAGCAAGGACACAGGTACAGATGACATGCTAAAACGAGCACTGCTAAATAGCACAAAAGAAAGAGCAGAAAATGTGATGATTGTAGACCTAACACGCAATGACCTCGCCCGGTGTTGTGTAGCAGGGAGTGTTTCTGTCGACGAACTTTTTGGCATATACAGTTTCCCACAGGTACACCAAATGATATCTACCGTTAGCGGAAAGTTGCTACCTAATGCGTCCTTCACAGATGCTATTCGCAGTTCTTTCCCTATGGGTAGTATGACAGGAGCACCTAAGTATAAAGTAATGGAGCTGATAGACACCTACGAACACAATAGCAGAGAGCTGTTTTCAGGCACGGTAGGCTACGTCACGCCCAACGGCGATTTCGATTTCAACGTTATTATCCGGAGCCTATTTTACAACAGTATTACCCATTTGCTAACCTACGAGACCGGTGGGGCTATAACGTACGACAGTGTTGCCGAAAGCGAATGGGAAGAAAGACTACTTAAAGCATGGGCACTCGAGCAGATTTTTGCCGGATAAACATTGTTTTTTTGTACTAAATTAGCTTGTCTCTATAATTGTTGCGATACATACACGATATTTGTAAGCAGACATTTTAAATGGAAATCCAATACGCAGCTTTGGTACAATGAAGAAAACCCATATTTTACCCATCTTACTTTTACTTTTCTGTGTGGTAAATAGCCGCATAGTTTTCGCTCAATATCTCGCACCTAGACTGTCTATTCATTTCTCCAATCCATTAAGTGTACTATCAAAAGCAGGCCTCAAAGCACAATACAGAGTAAGTCAAGAAAACTCTTTCTTGCTGGGGTATAGATGGTATTGGGGGTTCTTTCCAGGTTATCAAGTATCGGCCGAATTTCATCACTATTTTCGCAGTTTTGAGAAGTCTGAAGCATTCTTCTACGGCAAATTAGGTTTCGGAAATGCCACCTACGAACCCAAACCCTATTTTAGTGGCTGGGAAACTAAGTACAACAGCCCCGGTGGGTACGCATTTGCTGCAGCAGGTTTAGGTAAAAGGTACAACTTTGGACATTTTTTCATAGAGGGCAATGCTGGTCTTAGATTCTCTCAATTAGTAGAAAAGGCCGAAGACTATAACCGCAACCTTTTTTACACCACTGGTCCTGGTTCTTTTGTTGACCTTAGCCTTAATTTCGGCTTTCAGTTTTTTGACGAAGAAAGAAATATGTATCGCAAAACACTAGGAGTACATCCACCTCGGCGTTACAGATAGTAGTTTTCCATTTTTATTTATGATCATCCCACCATCGTTCATGTGTAAGTGTATCTGTAAGATTCACCGCCTTCCCTATACGTGGGTGCATTACAGGCATATTGCGTCGGTGGGATTCTTTCAGCACTCTGTTTATTGGCTCATCCCAGTCATGCAATGCCAATGTAAACTTAGCCCAATGAACTGGAAATAATTTACGGGCTTTCAAATCTAACGCAGCTTGTACTACCTGTTCTGGCATCATATGAATGTATTTCCAAGACTCATTGTACTGACCATTCTCTAGAATAACCAAATCAAACGGACCAAACTGCTCGCCAATTTCTGCAAAATGAGTATCATATCCAGAGTCACCTCCTAAAAATAATCTACCGAATGGAGTAGTAAATACAAAAGAGGTCCACAAAGTGCCATTCCTCTTAAAACCACGACCCGAAAAGTGTCGGGCAGATACAGTATTCACTTCAAATCCGTTGCCCAAATCCAAATGTTCATTCCAGTCCAGCTCCTTTACCTGCGCAGTATCATATCCCCAGTACTCAAGATGAGCCCCTACCCCTAAACCAGTAACAACCAATTTCACTTTGGGTTGTAGCTGTTTTATGGTTTTATAGTCCAGATGATCGTAATGATCATGCGAGATAAACAAAAAATCTATTTCAGGCATATCTTCCGTCGTGTATATATCTGCACCATCAAAACTCCGAGTAGTAAAACTTAGAGGCGATGCATTGCCACTAAACACTGGGTCTACCAATATACGCTTACCGCCTATCTGCATGAAGTAAGACGAGTGCCCAAACCACACGATAATATCCTCATCAGAATTCAGGTTTTTAAGGTCTGTTTTCTCTCCCGGCAATACTTTTGCTGGTGCTGCACGTTTACTTTTACCAAAAATAAAATCTTTTATTACTTTGTAATAACTAGCACCTTCCGCCAGATCGGGTGTGAAGTTTTTATTCTGAAAAGCTCCATCTCTGTAGTTAGGAGATCGCTGTATTCTGGTCAATCTTGCACCCTCCGGTATTTTCCCAAATTGCGGCTGTTGCATATATGCCCATGTTACCAATACCAGTGCAACCACTAGTGCTTCAATAATCATCAGAATCATTTTTATTGATTTTAGAATTTTATTTTTAACAATCATCTATCTCTTTTATCCCTATTTTAAATACTGACCGACTAATCAGTCTACAATAAAGTCAAAAAATATTAAAGCGCTATCATTTCCCACATGAGTTCAAAAGAATAACTAATAATATTATCCCGCTCTGAGGCTGCTAATTGACATTGGTTTACATATTGGCTCACACCAAATAAATGGCTGTTTACCAAAGTGTTTATTAGATCTATTGGCAATTTCTTTATAATTTTTTCGTCTATACCTTGTTGAAATAGCTGAAGAATCCTTGTGTTTTTCTGTTGAATTTCTTCAGGTGCAAGTTTTAACAAATAGGGCGAACTAATAAACTGCTGTATGAATCTAAACTCTGTAGTGTTGTCTATGCCCCACTTCAGTGCCGAAACATAGATGTATTTCATTTGTTCTTTCAAACTAGAAAAAGAATCTTCTTCTAAAACCATGCAAGCGCTGAGATTTTTCTTAATCGCTACATACAATGACACTATCAGTTCCTCTTTAGTGCTGAAATAATGAAACAGTGTACCATTAGCCACTCCTGCTTCCTTAGCAATAAGGCTGGTAGGTGTGCCATGAAAGCCATTTTCTACAAACAGCTTCAATGCTGCTCTTAGTATTTCTGTTTGTTTATCTATCATGATTGACTAATCACTCTACAAAAGTAAAACAAAATATTTTCCTTCAATCAGTAGCTACCAATTTAAGATATTATTTAACATTGTTGCAGTACTTTTGAGTAATTGCACAGCTACATGTATCTATGAAAACCAAATTATCCCAACTTATTGTACTGGTATTTGCTGCACTTTCTACCCAATATCATGCTAATGCTCAAAACAGAGATCAATCATTCAAAGAATACCAGTTTTCTAATGAACGAGTACGCACAGCATGGAAAGAATACGAAGATACACTTCAAAGCATCTTCACATCAAATAAACTAAACTGGCCACCTAACGAGATTTTTCTAAGGGCTTTCAAATCGCAAAATGAAATGGAATTGTGGGCTAGAAATGATGTAAGCGAAGCCTTCAAAAAAGTAAAAACTTACAATATCTGCGCAATATCAGGCAAACTTGGTCCTAAAAGGCAACAAGGAGATAAACAAGTTCCAGAGGGATACTATTTTATAGACGAATATAATGCTCAAAGCGAATACTATTTGTCCTTACTAATAAACTATCCTAACTATTCAGATCGTATGCAAGGCAGTACACGCATGGGTGGCGACATATACATTCATGGCAGTTGCCTTACAGTGGGCTGCTTACCCATGACAGACCAAGGAATAAAAGAAATATATACACTGTGCTTGAGCGCCAAACTGAATGGACAAGAGTTTATACCTGTGCACATCTACCCCACTCACATGCATAGCAGAGGTATCAACTATTTAATGACCAGTTATCCCGGCAATGCTGCTAAACAACAGTTTTGGGCTGCACTGAAAAAAGGTTATGATTTCTTCGAACAATATCACAAATTACTACCCGTTATATATGGACCTGATGGCAGTTATATAAATTGATCATCGCAAAGTATAGTAAAAACCCGAATAGTATAAGCAGCAGATAAAAAGAAAAATAAGCATGAAAGCAGAATACAAAAAAATGAACTGGGGAGTGTGGATGTTGGTGTTATTAGTGCTTTCGCTAGCCTCTTGCGAAAAAGAAGTAAGTATAAACCTTGCCAGCTCGCCACCACAAGTTGTGGTGCAGGGCGGCATAGAAACCAATGGGCCTCCTTATGTAATACTTACTTCAACCGTAGGTTTCTTTTCAAAAGTAGATCTTGCTACACTCGAAAACAGTTTTTTGCACGATGCTAAAATAGAGGTATCTGACGGCAATCGCACTGTAACTCTCAGAGAATATTCATTTGATACGGGCACCGCCTTTAAATACTATGTCTACAGCATAGATAGCAGTAACCTGATGCTAGGTGAAAACGGCAAAACTTATGAACTCAAAGTAACATACGGCGGAAAAACATATACTTCTGCCACAAAAATACCCACACCACAAGGTTTTGATACGATGTGGTTCGAAACACCACTATTCGCCGGAGATAACACACCCGATAGCGCTTTACAACTTTTTGTAAATTATTCCGATCCCGATACACTCGGCGATTTTGTGCGCTGTTTCACACAAAGAGGAAATGAAGCTTTTTTCCCTTCCACCAACTTTAGTGACGAAATAGTAAATGGAAAAACCATCAACAATATTGGTTTGGCAGCAGGTTTTCAGAACGACGGCAGCAATAGAAACAGAGACTCACTTATCTATTTCTTCCCAGGCGAGCGGGTTACCCTAAAATGGTGTGCAATTGATAAAGGAGTATATGACTTTTGGAATACCCTCGACTTTGCAAAAAACGCTGTAGGCAACCCATTTTCCTCACCCATTAATCCCACGTCCAATATAAAAAACGGCGCAGTGGGGGTGTGGGCAGGCTACGGTGTTTACTCCAAAACCGTTATTGTAGCCAGATAAGTTTTGAGTATACCACCATAAGACGGCAGTCATATTTTGTTTGCCGAAAATTTCGCACCTTTACCCATATCATTACCGAAGAAAAAAGTAAAACATCACTAATACACGCATTAAAATGAACGAAACAGAAAAAGTGCATTGCCTCATCATAGGCTCAGGACCTGCAGGATATACAGCTGCGATATATGCAGCAAGAGCTAATCTAAAACCAGTATTATACCAAGGTATGCAACCTGGTGGACAATTGACCATAACGACAGAAGTTGAAAACTACCCTGGCTATCCTAATGGTATCATGGGACCACAAATGATGGTTGATTTCGAACAACAAGCCCAACGTATGGGTGCAGATATAAGATGGGGCATGGCTACAAAAGTTGATTTCTCAGTACGCCCATTCAAAGTAGAGATAGATGAAGAAAAATGGATAGAGGCAGATTCTGTCATAATTGCCACTGGTGCATCTGCCAAATGGCTCGGGTTAGAATCTGAACAGCGCTTGAATGGTCATGGCGTATCTGCTTGTGCAGTGTGCGATGGTTTCTTTTTCAAAAACCAGGAAGTAGCCATTGTTGGTGCAGGTGATACAGCTTGCGAAGAGGCGCTTTACCTATCTAAACTGTGCACCACCGTTC
This sequence comes from Flavipsychrobacter stenotrophus, assembly GCA_945902755.1. GTDB lineage: Bacteria > Bacteroidota > Bacteroidia > Chitinophagales > Chitinophagaceae > Nemorincola > Nemorincola stenotropha_A. Next base: position 6,018 of record CAMDNC010000012.1, on the reverse strand, counting down.
ACATGTTTGTAAGAAAAGAAGAAATGCGCGCTAGCAAAGTGATGCAGGCTCGTGTACTGAAAACTGAAAATATAAAAGTTTACTGGAATACAGAAACCCTAGAAGTATTGGGCGAAAACAAAGTTGACAGTGTGAAAATACTTAATAATAAAACTAACGAAGAAAGCATAATTCCGGTAAAAGCTTTCTTTGTCGCTATAGGGCACCAACCTAATTCAAGCTTGTTCCATAATGTACTGGATATGGATGAACAAGGCTACTTGATAACCCATCCAGGATCTACCAAAACCAATATAGAGGGTGTGTTTGCATGCGGAGACGTACAGGATAAAATATATCGCCAAGCTGTGAGCGCAGCTGGTACTGGCTGTATGGCAGCCTTAGATGCCGAAAGGTACTTGGGAGCACTGGAAAGTCACTAAATTTCTCGACCAAAGTAAATAAAAAATCGGGGTCATCTTGTCGATATAAGATGACCCCGATTTTTTTTGCATTACAGTGAGCAACAATAATTATTGAAGCGTTACAGTGAAATTCACGTCTACGTCTGTAGAGCCTATACTGCAATCAGTTCCATTTTTACCTGATGGCTGATGGTGCAATGCTACCTGCAACGCACCTGTACTAGCGCCACCTGTAGTAAACCTTGTTTTCAAACCCAATGGCAGTTTTGGTGTATTATTGTCCAAATCTGTACGTTGAACAGCAACGTTGAGGCTAGCAGCGGGTGTATAACATACTAAGTGAAAGTTTGAACGCTCTTCTACTTCCTCCGTTATATCTTCTACGGGGCTCTTTGTCTCGTCTAGAAATGTAACTGCTACATTGTAAGTAGCGTTCTTTTTCAGTGTCATCGCAGCTTGCGTCAGGTCAGGGTTACCATCGTTCGGGGTCAAGTCTTTCCACTGTGCTGTTACTATATCAGTAGTATCCGCTGCGTTGGTTGCTACCAGTTTTACTGTGGTAATTACTTCATTTTCCGGGTCTGGTGGCGCTACGGTTTTTTCATCTTTTTTACAAGAGTTCCACGCTAGCATTGCAATAGTTACTGAGAATAATATGATCGATTTGTTTTTCATTGTTGTTAGTTGAAATGATTAAAAATTGTTGGATTATTAAAATGAAATTTTGGTCTTGATTATAAAATTGATACCAATATTATCGGCATAATACCTGAACCTATCCAAATACTCACGGTAAGCAGTATTGGTCATGTTGCTCACTGTAAAATCTAACTGCATTTTGTGATTCCGGATGTGTGTGGTAAAGCCTGTACTGGCATTGAAAATACTATACCCTGCAGGTGGCGGGGCGTAATCTATACCTGGTGGCACTCTGTCTTGTCGCAACACGCTAACATTCTCTACAGAAAGGTAGGGTTCCTCCATAAAACCAAATTCATGTAGGTTAAATACCAACCCGTTTTCATATCTGTCTGCAGGCATGTATATTAGCCAGTCTTGTGCAGAATGGTTATATCCTCGCACTATTGTAGCTCTCGACTGCAGCGTAAAATGCGATAAGAAATCATATTGCACTGATGCATCCACACCCCTTATTGTTACGTTATCCTGAGTAAACTTGAAAGCAGGAAATGTACCACTCAGTAATGTGATCGGCTGGGCTTGGGGTGTTTCATAAATATAGTTGCCTATTGTGTTGTTATACACATCTACAGTTGCCCTCAGTTTAGTGCTTTGATAGGACAGCGTTATACTGCTATTCAATGATCTTTCGGCTCCCAATGTAGAATCTCCATCTTGATAGCTCGCATCACTAAAGTGTACCCCATGTATATACAACTCATTTACAGATGGGGCTCTCCATGCTGTGCCTACATTACCTGTTAACGTCAGCTGATCGCTCAACCGATATATAGCACCACCCGTAGCAGTAATGTTGCTAAATTCAAGTGTCGTATGGTAGGTAGCCAGCGTACTCTGATTGCGCTGATACACTTGCTGCCACCTATAATCATACCTTGCACCTGCTTCTATTGTCAGTCGCTTATAGGTGTACCTTTCTATGGCAAATGCACCTCCGCTGTACGTACGAAAATTAGGAATCAAATACCTGATTCCTCTGAATACATTGCCCTGAGTATTGCCAGCTACGCCCACATTACCCGAAAAACCATTCACAGAAGGCTGGGTATAAACCAACTCTGCACTATGTGTTTTCAATTGAAAACTAACCTGTGGTTTCTTCAGCAGTTCAGGGTCTTTTGTAAATGGCAAACTAATGTCAAACTCCTCTCTTAGATCTTTTTGTCGGGCTATGTTCAATTCTAGTTTCCCCTCGTTGGCAAACCTGTAAATAGCGGTGGCTTTGGCTAAGTCGTGGTATACCCGCTGATAGCTACGGCCTATGTTGTAGGAAAACACAGACTGCGTTATAGGTCTTGTTCTGCTAAACGCAGCGTAAAGGTCTGTAATATTACCAGCATGAGCACCTTCAAAGATTCCATTTTTAGTATTGAACATACTATAATAACCAGCTATCTCCCAGCCATTACGCCTATACCCTACCGAAGCCGAAAAATCCTGCTCGCTTATACCAGTGTTCTTTAGGTAATAATCAGGAGTACTAAAGTTGCCCGCCCGCTTCACTGTACCTTGCAGCCTCCATGCCACACCAGCCAGTTTATCACTTAGCTTGCCTTGCAACGACATCGAAGCAGTGCCCATTCTACCATTGCTTTGCCCTATTAGATAGGCATCGCCTGATATTCCTTTGTTGTTAGGCAAAGGATCTGGGTCTAACAAAACTACTCCACCTATAGCATCTGCTCCATAACGCACGCTTGCGGCACCCTTTACTACATTGATACGATTAGCTACAAATGGGTCAATCTCCGGTGCATGTTCCGAGCCCCATTGCTGCCCTTCTTGTCGCACACCATTATTGAGTAGCAACACTCTGTTGCTATGCAGCCCATGTATTACAGGTTTAGCTATGGTTGGTCCGGTTTGTATAGTGTTTAACCCTGGAAGCATTTTCAGAGCCTCACCCAAACTTTTCCCCCTCGACTGCAATAGTGCTAAGCCCTTCAGCTCAGTATGCGACACAGTATGCAAGTCTTGCATACGCACACCATTCACCACAACTTCGTGCAACTGATTCTTATCTGCTGAGAGCACAAACTGAACATTATTATTGCCATCTATGTGTATGTGCGCCACAGCAGTGCTAAAGCCATCAGCCTTACAAGTAAGCATGAGGTGTCCCTGACACGCATTAAGAATTGTAAACTTACCACCAGTATCGGTTACATCGCCCTTCGTTGAATCTGTTTCTATACGCACCACAGCACCCATCACAGGATGACGCTGATTGTCCGTTACAGTTCCGGAAATGCGATATACACAGTCTTGTGCATGCACAATCACTGCATGCAAACAAAAAAGCAGAAAAAATACTGTGGCAGAAAAAAATCTGACCACCAAATAACGAGTTAAATGAAAACAATGCAGCAGGTACAAGTAGCAATTTCGAAACTTCCTTATACTTACATACTTTGACAAAAAAGGATGTCACCAATATCCAAGTCAAGATATGGGTTAATTAGCCACGCAACCCATAGCGGGTGGGCCTCTCAGCGAAATAAAATTTGGGAATGAATAATAGCTAAATGCTACAACTGGTAAAACAAATCCGGTAAAAACTACCGCTTGTTTAAATTTCAAAAACTGCGGTTCGTCAATTACAAACGGTGCGAATTCAAAATTCAGGAACGAACAGTGGTTGTGTTTTTTAGTGATAACTACCTCTCCTGCTTTGTATAACGGATGTACATCATCTTCATGGTCAAACAAAGCATGGTGTATGTACTCTTTGGGCATTATGCCCATAAGAAATACAAAAAGCATGAATACGCTAAGTATTTTTGATACTACCTTTCTCACTTTCGGTTTATACTGGTGCAAAGTTACTAAAGTAAAAGAGAACTATCATCCAAAAAACTGTCATCAAAATATTCACAGTTCTTTTCAAAGACAATGCGAGAAATAAAAATCAACATTTACAATTATTGCAAAACAACTAGTTTTAACTTTATTGCTCATAACTTACATTTGTAAGTATTACTTAGTTTTGTAGATTATAATTTGACCTTTGACAACTCAATTGCCGATAATATAGTACTAATATGTAGATTTACGGCGCAATATAAAAAGCGCTACTGAGCAAAATTCATTTCCTACAAACTTTATTGTAGCAATGGTGTAATGAAAAGAAATAGTGTAGAAAGCAGCTAAACAGAGACAGCCAAATGAGTAAATTGGGTGAAGAGAACAAGCTAAATAACTTTTGGACAAAACTTATTGGCGATGCTGAAGATTTTTCTGTAAGAAACAGAACTTTCAACTTCGTTTGTATCATTACACTTATTTTACTGTTCGTTTGTTTAGTATTTGATGTGTACATCAAGTTATACCTGATGTCGGCAGCATTGGCTTTTTTGCTGCTGCTGTTGGGTACATCCTACTATTTCTCACGTATCAGGAAGAAATACAAAACCAGCATTTTAATATTTGCAATAACTAGTTATGTTATTCTTATTTTGAATTTCTTTCAAAATAGTGGCGTAGAAGGGCCATCAATAATCTTATTCATAGTCACCTTCCTGTTTTTACTTACACTCAGCAACGAAAATAAATACCGTCTCATTACTACTATTCATATTGTAATAGTTGTTGTACTTCTTTACATCGAATATCGATATCCTGAATTGGTACCTAAAACATATACTAGTAAAGCTGAAAAAATGCTGGATATTGCGGTTAGTTACATTGTCGCCTTAATTTTTTTCTCTTCTTTATTCGTTTATTTAAGAAACTCGTTTAATGCCAAACGTTTGATAGCAGATGAACGAGCGATAGCAATATCTGCCCAAAACAAACAAATACTAGCTCAAAATCAACAACTAGAACAAGTTAATGAAGAAAAAAACAAACTGTTTTCCATTGTTTCACATGACCTAAAGTCTCCTCTCGACTCTATTAAAGGCTACTTAGAACTATTATCTGGCAATATGCTAAATGAAGAAGAGAAAGAAAAAATACAAGAGGAACTACTAATACAAACCAAATACACTAGCGGACTATTAGCCAACCTGATGTCGTGGGCAAAAGCCCAAATGCAGGGTGTTGTTGTAAATCTGGCACCCTACAACGTACAAAAATTAATAAACGAAATAGCTACCAATAAAGTACCCTTTGCAGCCCGAAAAGGCATTAAACTCACCTTCGCTATCGACCCAACACTAGAAATAGTTTGCGACAAAGACATGGTGCATATAGTAATGCGCAATCTTATAAACAACGCTATTAAGTTTACTAATGAAGGCGGTGAGGTATACATAAAAGCCTTAAAAAAATCAGACAAACTTTTAGTGTCGGTATCGGATACCGGAATTGGCATACCCCCAGAACAGCAGGCAGAAATATTCACACTAAAAACCAGATCTACTTACGGCACCAACCAAGAAAAAGGTATTGGTCTCGGCCTAATGATGTGTAAAGAATTTGTAGAGTACCAGCATGGCGAAATATGGTTTGAAAGTAAACTCGGCGAAGGCACTACATTTTTCGTCTCATTACCCCTCACTCGCTTGTAATATTTCTTCTCAACGGTATTTGTTCACTAAGTTTGCAGCCTTATGAAAAAAGCATTGATACAAATGCACTTGGCTGTGCTGTTGTGGGGTTTCACCGGTGTATTAGGAAGGGCCATTTCCCTAGATGCACCCATACTTGTTTGGTACAGAATGCTTTTTACAGCTGTATTCATGGGTGCTATCCTTTACTACAGAAAACAATGGGTACCCATTCCCAAAAAGGACATTCGTCTACTTGCACTGGTGGGAGTACTAATGGGCCTACATTGGGTAGCCTTTTATGGTTCTATCAAGCTTGCTAATATTTCTATTGCACTCGTCTGTTTATCTACTGCCAGTATTTTCACTCCATTAGTAGACCCCATTATCAACAAAGGCAAACACGACCTGAAAGAAATGCT
>CAMDNC010000011.1 GCA_945902755.1 Flavipsychrobacter stenotrophus | reverse complement strand
TATTAGTTTATTGTTACGCAAAATCATCTCAGCACTTCTGTAAGAGAGATCTTTGATGGCGGGCATAGATACCTTGGGAGGCGTAAGCATATTAACTGTAAGGAAAATTGTTCGGCCACGTTTTACAAACGAACCTGTGTCTGGCATTTGTTTCAGTACACTCAGCGGACGTGCAGTAGGGTCATAGGTGGAGTCTACAAGTACTTCGAAGTTCAGCGTTTTGAGCGCTGCAACGGCTGAGTCCATTTTTTTTCCTCTTACATCGGGCATAGCTACTTCTTCGCCGTGACGAGTAATGCAATTGAGCGAAGCAAAGAACATTACATAAAGGAGTATCCCTAGTGTGAATACCACAGCTAGATTGAGTAAAAAGGAATTTTTTAATTTTTCTTTCATAATACGCTATAGTATAGCAATAGAGTTTTGTTTGCTGTTTTTTATGCAATCGTCTAGTAAATCTCCATAAAATGATTTTAGAGATATACCAGCGGCCCTTACTTGCTGAGGTACAATGCTGTTTTCGCTTTGCCCTGGCATTGTATTTACTTCAAGGAAAAATAGTTTTCCTGTGCCGTTTTCTAATATGAAGTCCATTCTTACTACTCCTCTGCAATTAAGGTGGCGGTAGATGTATTGGGCTTTATTTTCTAGTTGTTCTTTAATATTTTTGTCAATACGCGCAGGAGTTATTTCATTAGTAACCCCGGGTGTGTACTTTGCTTCATAGTCGAAAAACTCATTTTTACTTTCTATTTCGGTAGCTGGTAATGCGTGCATGTAGCCATTAGTCTTGTATACACCAATAGTCAATTCTCTGCCCTCTATAAACTCTTCTATAAGAACTTGATTATCTTCTCTAAAGGCTTTTTCGATTGCTGGGAGTAAAGAACCTACATCTTTTACTTTACTTACGCCGAGGCTGCTGCCACTTTCATTAGGTTTTACAAACACTGGTAGCTTCAACTGGTCTAAAATTGCACCAATTGAAAAAGATTCACCTTTGATAAGTAATACAGAGTTGGCTATGTTGACTACATTAAATGATTTTACTACTTTGTTGCAGTAGCTTTTATTAAATGTCAGTGCTGAAACAATAGAATTGCAAGTAGTGTAGGGTATGTTAAGCATGTCTAGATAGCCTTGTATCCTTCCGTCTTCGCCAGGCGTACCATGGATTGCTATAAACACACAGTCAAAAATTATTTTTTCGCCGGCTATATTGAGAGAAAAGTCATTTTTATCGACATGAATTTTTTCTCCGTTGGTTTCGTAACACCATTCGTTTTTGGTAATGATAATCTTATAGACATTATAATGCTCAGTGTCCAGATTTTTTTCGATAGTCTCAGCGGTTTTTATAGAGATTACGTATTCTCCTGAATAACCACCAGCAAGTAAAGCTATGTTTTTGCGCATTGTATTAAAGCCCTGAATATACAGGTAGCCAAAGGTAAGGAAAGCATAAAGATTTTTGAGGGGTGAGCATAAAATTGAGCTCGATAAGTTTATTTTGTTGTTTGTAGCAGTGCAAATGATTTTACATATGCAAGTACCACAAGTATTTTCAATGTAACTTTGCTGACTCTAAAAATACTAGGTTTTATTTTTTGGGGTTTGTGAATAGGAACAGTAAGCAGAACATAGCATTTTTTGTTGGTTAAAAAAACAGTAGGTACATAATGATATTACCAGTAGTAGCTTATGGTAGCCCCATATTGCGCAAAGTATGTGATGATATAAATGCAGAATATGCCGGTCTTGAAAAATTGCTGGTAGATATGTGGGAGACTCTATATAACAGTAATGGTGTGGGGTTGGCAGCACCACAGATCAATAAACCCATAAGGCTGTTTATTGTAGATACTGAACAAATAGTGGCAGACTTTGAAGAAGAGGATTTAAAAAAATACCCTAATGAAATACCAATAAAAGAGGTGTTTATCAATGCCAAAATACTAGACGAAAGTGGAACACAATGGGCGTATAATGAAGGGTGCTTAAGCATACCCAAGGTGCGTGAGGATATACTCAGAAATAGCCATGTGAGAATAGCCTATCTTAATGATAAATTCGAACCCAAGGAAGCTGTTTTTCATGGTATAACGGCTAGGGTGATACAACATGAGTATGACCATATTGAAGGTAAACTATTTATAGACTATATATCACCGCTTAAAAAACGCTTGTTGAAAAAGAAGCTGGATGATATAACCAAGGGTAAGGTACATACTGACTACAGGATGATATACAACAAATAGTAACAAAGGAAATGAAGTAAGATATAACTGATACACCCACTGTTTCTTAATGAAGTAGTGGGTGTATTATTAAGAGGCAATACTGCAATATCTAAAACTATAGTCTGTTTTTAAGTTTTGGGATCATTGAGTTTTTCCAGCTGGCAAAGTCTCCATCAATAATATGTTGGCGGGCTTCGCGCACCAAATGCAGGTAGAACGCCAAATTGTGTATACTTGCTATGGTGAGTCCTAAAATTTCTGATGCAACAAATAAGTGTCTGAGGTACGCTTTACTGTAAAAGCGGCTGGTAGGGCAGTCTATACCATTGTCTACAGGCGAGAAGTCGGTTGCCCACTTTTTATTTTTTATGTTGATTACCCCCTCTGATGTAAAAAGCATTCCATTTCTACCATTTCTTGTAGGCATTACACAGTCGAACATATCTATACCAAGAGCTATATTTTCTAGTATGTTCCATGGTGTGCCCACGCCCATCAAGTAGCGTGGCTTGTCGGCGGGTAACAGGTCGCAGCACAGTCCGCACATTTCGTACATCATTTCTTCTGGCTCACCCACCGACAGCCCACCTATGGCATTTCCGTCGCACTCCATACCAGCTATAAACTCAGCCGATTGTTTTCTGAGGTCTTCGTAAGTGCTGCCCTGTACTATTGGGAACAAAGATTGCTCGTAGCCATATTTTGGTTCGGAAGCATTCATGTGTTGCACACACCGTGCAAGCCATCTATGGGTAAGTTCCATTGAGGTTTTGGCATAGGCATATTCGGAGGGGTAAGGAGGACATTCGTCGAAAGCCATTATGATATCGGCACCAATACTACGTTGGGTATCTATGACACTTTCTGGAGTGAATAAATGTCTTGAGCCATCAATATGCGATTGAAACAATACTCCTTCTTCCTTTATTTTTCTGTTGGCAGCAAGCGAAAAAACCTGATATCCTCCGCTATCAGTAAGTATGGGGCGATCCCAGCCGTTGAATTTATGCAAGCCACCGGCCTGCTCAATGATATCTGTACCCGGGCGCAAGTATAAATGATAGGTATTTCCGAGAATGATTTCTGGATTTATTTCTGTCTTCAACTGCTGCTGGGAAATGCCCTTCACGCTACCTACTGTACCTACCGGCATAAATATAGGTGTGTTTATGTTGCCATGTGCGGTGGTGATAGTGCCGGCTCTGGCAGCAGAAGCGGTATCGGTGGATATTAATTTGAATTCCATGCTATGTATTGTTAGTGTATAGTACGATTTCGTATTCAACTATTCGCTGGTGTAGATTATTTGTTTGTTGTCAAATGATACTGAAATAAAAAAAACAAGTTGACTAAAGAGTACATCTTTGCCAACTTGTTTTGATAAGAGGTGTGCTAAATTGGAATTATTTTATGCCCATTTTAGCTTTCACTATTGCTGTAATATCAAATTCTTCTTTGCTAAATACGATGCCACCTTGACTGTTGATGTCGAAGATATAATCGTAATTTTTCTCTTTAGCTACATCTTTTATTGCTTTATCGGCTTTCTCTAATATTGGAGTGTAGAGGTCTTGTTTTTTTGTTTGTATTTTTTCTTGTGCACTTTGCTGAGTGCTTTCTATGCGGGTTTGGAGGTCTTGCAGTTCTTTAGTTTTTACTTCTTTCATAGCTTCGGTCATGGTTTTTTCTCCAGCCTGAAACTGTTGCAGTTTTGTTTGGAATTCCTTCGTCATTATTTCTATCTGCTCCTGAAAAGTACGTGTATATTTGGCGAGTGCAGAATCTGCATTTATTCTTTCGGGCATTGACTGTAGCAGCACAGCAGAGTTGATATAAGCAATTTTCAGACTTGTGGTTTGTGCCTTAGCAGAGGTAGAAAGTATGAACCCGCAAGCAAGGAACATGATTAGTTTTTTCATTTGGTTTTTTTGTGTTTTTATATTAAATATTTCTTGTACTATAAGAGTGCTGCAAAGTAAATGCCATTATTTGTTTATTCCAAGAATTTTTAACACCTCGTCGCTTTTATCGAGTTTAGGATCGGCGTAAAACAAAGTAACACCTGCAGATTTATCAAACACTAATTCAAAACCTTTGGTAGTAGCCATTTTCTGAACAGCATTAAAAACACGGTCTTGAATGGGTTTTACGAGTTCTTGACGTTTTTTGAATAAGTCGCCTTCGTAGCCAAATCTTTGTTTTTGCAGGTCTTTTGCTTCTTTTTCTTTGGCTACTATTTCGTCCTGACGCTTGTTGCGCATATCGTCTGAAAGCATGGGTTTTTCAGCTTGATAGCCTTTGTACATTTTCTCTACGTCGGCCATTTTTGCATCTATCTCGTCTTGCCATGTTTTAGAAAGATTGTCCAATTTGGTTTGGGCATCTTTATAATCAGATATTTTTTCGAGAATGTACTTTGAATCGATAAAACAATACCGTTGTTGTGCCTGTGCGAAAGTGGTAGCCAGTAGTACCAACAAAACACTGAAGAAAGTCTTTTTCATGTGCTGCGATTTTTGTGTTATAAAAAGTTTTATTTTATGTATGAAAGGTTCTTATTTTTAACAATTAGAGATTAGTTTATTCAGGTTCAAAGCCTAGCATAAATGTAAATTTAGCGATATTCTTGATTCCATTATTGCCTGGAATTGCTCTGTCTACTCCTATACCATAATCTAGACCCAATAAGCCAAACATAGGTAGGAATACCCTGATGCCTAGTCCTGCGTCGCGATTAAGTTTTAGCGGATTGAATTCGGAGAAATTGTTCCATGCATTAGCACCATCTACAAACATCAGGCCATAAATGGTGGCAGTAGGGCTCAATGAGAAAGGATAACGCACCTCAGCTACATATTTATTGAAAATAGTAGCAGTTTGAGTATAAACATCATATCCTCGTTGGCTAATAATTTCACGACCTATAAAGAAGTTACCCACGGTCATACCATCGCCGCCCAACTGGTACCTACCAAATGGTGAGTAGCCAAGGTCTTTGTTGTAGTAGCCCATGAAACCATATTTGGCACCGAGTCTTAATACAAGATTTCCGTATATCTTCTGGTACCAATCGGTTGTAAATCTATACTTATGGTACTCTAGCCAGCGATATTTTCTGTCTGTACTTTCAGTAGTATAGTCTTTACCTGAGAAAGCGCTGTAGGGTGGGGTAAACTGGAAAGTAAAAGAAACGTTGGAGCCACTTCTAGGATACAAAGGACCATCGAGTGAGTTTCTTGATAATACGAACTTAAAATTAAGGTCATTGCTGTAACCATTTTTGAAGTTAGGTACCAATTCAAACTCTTTTAGGCGATAGTTATTGTAAAACACACCAAAGTTGAATACAAAAAAGTTGTCGGGCCAAGTAAGACGTTTGCCCATTGAAAGACCACCACCAGTAACCCTTAGAAATGATGCTCCAGGGTCTGAGAAGTTACCAGATGTACGGGTGTAAACAATGTTAGCTGTAAGTGCATTTGGTCTGCGACCGCCTAACCATGGCTCTGTAAAGGAGGTGCTTAAAGAGTTGAAGAAACGACCATTTGAAGCATAGGTGATAGAGAATTTCTGACCGTCGCCTACTGGTAGCGGATCCCAGAATTTTGGTTTAAGTATGTTTCTAGCCGAGAAGTTATTGAAAGTGATACCTACATTGCCATAGAAATTGACTCCACCACCAAAACCAGCAGATAATTGTAATTGGTCGCTAGATTTTTCTACCACTGTGTATTCAATATCCACTGTGCCATCTTCTGGATGTGGTTTAGGTTGGATGCCTATTTTTTCTTGGTCGAAGAAGCCTAAATTGGCAATTTCGCGTTGAGATCGAATTAGGTCTGTACGGCTAAACTTACTACCAGGTAATGTTCGTAGTTCTCTTCGTATTACGTGTTCGTTAGTACGGTCGTTGCCCGCAATACTTATGTCTCTGATGGTGGCTTGTGCTCCTTCAGTGATACGCATCTCGTAATTAATGGTATCATTTGTAACGGACGTTTCTACTGGTTCTATATTAAAGAATAGATAACCGTCATCCATATAAAGACTACTTACATCTTCGCCACCTTCGGGGTTCAGCTGACGACCCATTCGGGTTTCGAGCAATTGAAGATTGTATACGTCACCTCTTTTGATGCCGAGCACTCTTGATAACACTTCCGAAGAATATTTCGTATTGCCTTTCCAGGCTATATCGCCAAAGTAGTATTTGTTTCCTTCTTTTACTTTAATGTCAATGTTAATATTGCCATTTTTGACAGGGTAGAGGGTGTCGGCTTCGATACTGGCATCTCTGTAACCAAGGGTATTGTAATAAGCTACCAGAGACTGTTTATCCTCATCAAACTTTGTTTGATTAAATTTTGAAGAAGCAAATAGTTTGAATCTGAAGTAAGGGTCGAGAGCGTCGAGGGTTTTAGAAAGCGAAAGAAAACCTGCTTGTTTCAAATAATTTTTAAAAGTACGTGGTTTTGATCCATAGACACTTTCAGATTTGTCAGCATGTAGCGTCAGTCTGCTCATTTCCTTGGTAGATTTCAAGGTGCGTTTCAATCTGGCTTCGTTGGCATTCTCAGCGCCCGATATATTTACCTGATTGATGTGTGTTTTAGTGCCCTTATTAATAAAAAAGGTAAGTATAACTTTATTTACAGCATTGGTATCGTTTTTCTCAGAAGCACTGACGGTTACTCTGCCATAACCTTTATCTGTATAGTACTTTTTAATTCTTTCTGCCACTTCTTTTTTAGTGGCGTCTGTCACTACTTTATTGGTTACCAGAGGCACTTTCGTTTTTAGTTCTTTAGCCTCGCTAGGTTTTATGTTTTTGAAGTTGTATCGGCTTAGCCTAGGGCGCTCTTCTACTGCTATGTTGATGAATACTTTGTCGTCAATGATTTTAGTTACTGATATTTCTATATTTGAGAATAGTTCTTGTTTCCAAAGTGCTTTAATAGCTTTGGCTATTCCTTCATCGTTTGGTAGCACTACTTTTTGCCCTACCAACAGGTTGGTAACCGCTATTAACAGGTCTTGGTCTAGGTATTGCGCGCCTGATACAGTGATACCACCCAAGCTGTATTCTTTGGGTTTGTTGTAGTTCATGCCTTGCTGCCTCATGCTGTTGAGGCCGCCACCAGTAGCGTTTCCTAATTGTGCAAAAGAGTTGCTTGTTGCAAAAAGGAAAATTATAAGAGTTGTATATCTGACAATAGAAGGGGGAAAAGACAAGTTGCTGTTATTAAAAAATGACAAGTTTACAGATGTAGTATTGTATGTACGATGACCGCTAGCTTGGGAGCCAGTGGTCAATATATTGTTGTGTTTATTTACGCATTTTGTTGCGTTACTAATTTGTTCCCTGTGCATGTTCGGGTTTAATCGTTTGTATTTGTTCACTGGTTTTTCCAAATCTGCGTTCTCTCTGCTGATAGTTCAGTATGGCTTCAAACAGGTGTTGTTGTCTGAAATCGGGCCAATGTACATTTGTGAAGTAAAGCTCTGCGTAAGCTAACTGGTATAGCAGGAAATTGCTGATTCTGTATTCTCCACTGGTACGAATCATCAACTCTGGGTCGGGAAACTGACTAGTGTATAAATGTTGACCAAAAGTATCGTCGGTAATGTCGTCGATATGCATTGTGCCAGCGGCAACTTTTTCTGCTATCATTTTTGCAGCCCGTACTATTTCGTTTCTTGAACCATAGCTAAGAGCCAGTATGAGATTAAGCCCTGTATTCATGGCTGTCATTTCTTTGGCTTCATTCAGTTCCTTTTGGCAGATAGCTGGAAGGCTATAAAAATCGCCGATCACATGTAGCCGAACATTGTTTTTCTTCAGCTCGTCTACTTCTTTTCTGATGGTGTTGACCAACAACTCCATAAGAGCGTCCACTTCTGCTTGTGGACGGTTCCAGTTTTCTGCAGAGAAAGCATATAAAGTGAGGTGACCTACACCTATAGCACCACAAGCGTCCACTATATCACGCACACTTACCACGCCTTCGTAATGCCCGTAGACCCTGTCCTCGCCACGCTCTTTTGCCCAACGGCCATTACCATCCATAATGATGGCTATATGTGCTGGCAATTTTGTACGATCAATCGATTCAGGAATATTCATTTCAGGAATTATGCGAAAAGTGCGCAAAGGTACAAAAATAGCGTACAGTAGATGGTATCAAAATATGTAAATACAGTTTAACTCGATTTTAACTGCATTGTATGGTGTAAAAGTTTGTTTTGATTTGTGTGGCTTGTGTATTATGTCGATCATTACTAATTGTAATCAATTGGCTCATTACGATATACAAATACAATTTGCAACATACAACCAATATCCGTGTATCTTTAGGACGTTAACAACCTATATTACGTGCAGTAGTACCTGTAAATGAAATCTGTAGCCTTTAAAATAGTAGTTTTTGTTTGCGCATTAGCTTTTTGCGAAAGTCTTATGGCGCAGGTGAGGGTGCGTAGAGTGAAGGGTAGGTATGTGCAAAAGCAGAAATATAGTCAGGTAATCCAGGAGCAAAAGCGCAAAAAATCAACTGAAATTGTCATATCTCCGAAGTCCAAAATTAAAGATCCACTTGATGCTGTTTTTTATCTGAGTTGGAAGGTGAAGCGACCACTTACCTACAGCGATTTCAGGTATAATCGGAATTTGTATAATAAGTTTTTGCCCACTAGAGATACCGATTTAGCAAATGTGATTTATCCAGATTATCGAGAGTTTTATAAACGTTTATCCGAGCGGCTGGCAAAAGAAGAACAAGTGTATGATGAGTATTGGCAAGATAAATTGAACCAAATTACCCGACCCAGAGCGAATGGTGCAGCAACTGATGGTCACAATGGAACATTGCTAGATACAGGTTATGTATTTACCATTACTGTTGACTCACCAGCGGCATCGGTAATCAATATAGCGCCAATAATATACGTACTGGACCCAAGTACTTTTTATTTTAACATTACACCCTTGTTCAGTATCAACGATTCGTGGATGATTGTGAAGTCGAAAGATATATTAGAACACGAGCAGATACACTTTGATATTTTCGAGCTCTTTGCTCGTAAAATGCGAAAACATCTGGTGGAAACGTTGAGGGAAAACTATGATTACAACACAGACCTTGATCTTGCTAACGAAATAACCCCAGTTTTTGAGCAGTTATACCAGCAATTGAACAATATGCAATTCGAGTTTGATAAACAAACAGGCGCAGCAACCTCTGTCAATGGTACACTACAATACGTTAATACTGCGTGGCGGAAAATCTTGAAAACACAGATAGATAAACTTAAAGAATATGCCATTCCCGAAGGTAATATTACCATACGATAAGTACTGTTATCATTCTGATGACACACACTTTCATTACTGCATTTGTGTACTTTTGCCCGCATAAAAATTCTTGAAATGACACTCTTTGATAAAATACAAGTAACTGCTGCATTCATAAAATCTAAAATAGCTCATACCCCTAAAGTAGGTATCATTCTAGGTAGTGGATTGGGAGGCCTTACAGAACATATTAGTAACGATTGTGTGCTTAAGTATTCTGAAATACCAAATTTTCCGGTGTCAACTGTCAAAGGGCATGGGGGAGAATTGATATTTGGTAAGATGGGCAATTGTGATGTAGTGCTGATGTCAGGTAGGTTTCATTATTACGAGGGGTATGACATGGATACGGTTACCTTTCCGGTGAGGGTAATGAAGGCACTGGGTGCTGATACGCTGATAGTTTCTAATGCGGCCGGAGGCATGAATAAACATTTCAGAATAGGGGAGTTGATGATTATTACTGATCATATTAACCAGTTTCCGGAACATCCATTGCGCGGACCTAATGATGAAAGACTGGGCACCAGGTTTCCGGATATGAGCAAAACATATGACCCCGAGCTAATTGATGCAGCTAAAGGTATTGCAGCGAACCTAGGGATAGATGTGACAACAGGTGTATATGTCGGGTTGCAAGGTCCTACTTTCGAAACGCCTGCGGAGTATAGGTGGTTGCATGTAATAGGTGGCGATGCTGTGGGCATGAGTACTGTACCTGAGGTGATAGTAGCCAAACATGGTAATATGCGAGTGTTTGGGATGAGCGTAATTACAGACATAGGTATAAGCGATGTACCTGTAACCATCACCCACGAAGAGGTGCTAGAAGCCGCCAATGCTGCAGCACCCCGCATGGCAGCAATAGTGTCAGGATTGGTAGATTATATAGCTGCCCAATAACAACTAATTCTTCAAATTACTCGGCAGCACCCGCAGATAAACCCAATGGGTTTCTTTTGCGGGTGTTCCATTTCACTAATTCCATCCATATTACTGAAACAAACCCCGTACAAACACACAGCAATACCTGCGGTAATGCTAAAGGAGAAAAACCAAAGAATGTTGCCAGTGGGGTAATGTATATAAGTAATCCTGAAAGTAGGATCGTGGACAAAATAATGATGCCTACCAAGTTGTTTTTGTATTTGAGGGTCGTTAGAAAAGAAAAATAGAAAGAGCGGTTTATCAATGTGAGAAATATATTAGCGGCTATCAGTGTTGCAAACACCATGGTACGGGTTGTATTTTCGGTGGTATACTGATATGCCGCATATTGGTAGATCAATAGCGTGCCTGCTGTAATGGCTAAGCCTTGCACAATGCTTATTGTAAGCTCTCTCCAGTTGAAGAAAGTTACACTGAACATTCGTGGTTTTACTTTCATTGTGTTGCCTTCGGTAGGCTCGTTTTCGTATATTATGGAGCAGGTAGGGCCCATTATCAATTCCAGAAAAATAATGTGTAGTGGAGAGAATATATTTGGATATACCCAATTTAATGCTAGTGGCACAAATACAGTAAGTATGATGGGTATGTGAATGGATATGATGTATTGTATGGCTTTTTTGAGGTTGGCATAAATTCTTCTGCCCATAGCAATGGCATCTATCATCTTGCTCAGGTCGTCTTCTGCAAGTATGAGTGATGCAGCTTGCTTGGCTATTTCTGTACCTTTTTTGCCCATAGCTATCCCTATGTGGGCAGCTTTTAAAGCGGGCCCATCATTTACACCATCGCCTGTCATAGCCACAACCTGTCCATTGGCTTTGAGGGCATTTATTATACGCAGCTTGGCCTCGGGAAACATTCTGGTATATACCTGAGTCTCTGCTACTGTTATTCGTAGTTCTTTTTCTTCAAGCTCCATCAAATCGCTACCATTTATGCTTTTTTGGTAGTTGCGAAGCCCTATTTGTTTGGCTATCGCATTTGTGGTTTTATCATTGTCACCAGTTATTATTTTTACGTCTATACCAGCATCATAAAAACCTTCCAGTACTTCTTTTATATTTTGTTTGGGTGGGTCGTAGAATGCTACCATCCCTTTAAAGTTGAATTTAAATTCCTGTTGGGTAGTAGGATAGTCATTGCCAGTATGCACAGCTTCGGCTACACCTAGCAATCGGTATCCTTGCTGGGCTAGGTAGTCTATAGCTGCATTTATGTATTCTTTTTGCAGGGTACTCAGTTCGCTTACTGCCATTAGGGCTTCAGGTGCCCCTTTAGCTGCCACTATTCTTACGCCTTCTTCATTCTCAAATACATGGGTCATCATAGGTGGTTTTCCACTTAGTGCATATTCATGCACCAGTTTGTACTGGCTACGCTCATCTTTTGTATGGGTTGCAGTGTAGGCTTCGTGCAGTGCCACCTCCATAGGGTCGAAGGGGATGGGCTCGCTAGACCACATGGCCATTCTTATTACATCATCTGCTATGGTGCTTTTAGACGCACCATATTTTATTACATTGTTGTCAGCCAAAGAGTATACATGTACTAAGCTCATTTTATTTTCAGTAAGAGTACCAGTCTTGTCAGTACATATCACAGTGGCACTACCGAGTGTCTCTACTGTTTTCATTTGTTTTACCACGATGCCCAGCTTCATTAATCGCCATGCACCTAATGCCATAAATGTGGAGAATGCTACTGGTATTTCTTCAGGCAATATGCTCATGGCAAGTGTAAGCGCCTTAAGCAGACTATCTACAACCAGTTTGGAATGGTAATAATTGAGCCCCCAAACAATCATAAACACAATACTACCCAATATGACCATGTTTTTAACAAAACCTGCTATTTGTAGCTCTAGAGGTGTTTTTTCTTCTTTTATTGCATTCAGGCTATCGCCTATCATTCCTAATTTGGTATTGTGGGCGATGGCAGTCACTACTGCCACAGCCAGTCCACTGGCTACCGTGGTACCCATGTACACTTTATTGTTCTCATCGGTAGTGTCTTTTGAAGCCGGCATAGACTCGCCCGTAATCACAGATTCATTTACCGTAAAGTCGTTACATTGATAAACAATGCCATCAGCCACCAGACAGGTACCCTCGTCTGCTATCATGTAGTCGCCCACTACTAGGTCTTCGCTACTGATATCAACAATTTCATTGTTTCTTATCACTTTTACTACTGGCTGGGTCAATTGCTCTAGCTGCTTCAGCGCGTTGCGGCTTCTGTTGTCTTGGTACAGAGAGATTGCTGCAACTAACAATATAGCCGCAGCCAGAAATGCACCATCGCCATAGTCACCACTTGCGAAGTATATAGTAGAGGTCACAAGTAGTAGCACTACCATAGGCTCCTTCAGTATGCCTTTTGCGGCTGCCACAACAGGGTTTTGCTTGTGTTCTTTTAGTTTGTTTTTTCCATGCTTAGCTCTGGCAGTGGTTACTTCCTTATTGCTAAGACCTGTAATGTCTCCTAAACCATAGTTGGTTCCGGTCATAGATTTGTGTTGTGTGGGGCAATAATTGCATTGCAAATGTACAGATACTAAGTAATGATGAATAGAGTAATAATGCTAATAGGTTGTGTTGAAACACTACGTTTTAGTTTGGAAGTAGGTAGCTTGCGTAATCTTTTCTTTTCGTCCGTCTATGTTATGAAGTCAAAATGATTATTTTTGGTACATCATGAATAGGGTAGCTATTGTAATATTTTTACTGATGTGCAATTTGGCGGCTTTTGCGCAAAAAACAACCAATGGCGCAAAGCCTATAGCCCGTAAATTATTGTTGCCACAAGCCTATTTTGCTAGTACTAATTTTTCTGGTGGTGTTGTAAGAAAAGACACCCTTAGCAAGATGCTTAGAAAAGGTATTTCTGTAAGGGATTCGGCAGGTAATGCTTACAGGGTGCATGGTTTCGAATTTGGATATGCTGAGCGTGGATGGTTTGATGATTCTGCAGCAAACCCCATTCTTGTGGTAGATTATCTCACCGAGTATTGTTTGGGTGACACACTGAGTGGAGGTATTACATCAAGTATTTATGATAGGATGAAACCGGGAGACACACTTTTCATCAACAGGGTGAGTGTATACAAAAACACAAACAGAAAAGGAGAGGCTGTGGCAGAAGATGACATTATATTGAGTAAGGGTATAAAGTGTGTAATCGCTAAATAGTAACAGCCTTATAGGTGTATCGACAAAAACTTACTAATTCCTGATTTTGGTTCTAAAGTTTGTTGTTTGATTGCTGGTACTTTGCAATAAAATTCATTATGGCAGTACTCAAGCAAGTTTTTCCGGTTACAGGTATGAGCTGTGCCTCTTGTGCTGCAAGCATAGAAAGGGTTATCATTGCACAAAAAGGCATCAGTAGTGCCGGTGTAAACTATGCCAATAGTAATGCCCTGATAGAATACGACGAAGCCATAGTAACGCCCGAAAAAATAAAAGGAGTAGTAAAAGCTGCAGGATACGACTTGGTGTTGAGTGAGGATGAAGGCGCAGCAGAAGATAGTTCCCAGAAAACGTTTATTGCATTGAGAAGTAGAGCAGTAGTAGCTATTGTTTTCGCCACACCTTTATTTATCATTGGCATGTTTGCTATGAATATGCCCTATGCCAATTATATAATGTGGGCATTGTCTACTCCCGTTTTGTTCTATTCGGGTTCGCATTTTTTTACGGGAGCAGTGCGCCATGCCCGCCATAAAGTGGTAAATATGGATACACTAGTGGCGCTGAGCACAGGTATAGCTTATAGTTATAGTATATTCAATACGATATTTCCTCACTTTTGGATGAGCAGAGGCATGCATGGTCATGTGTACTTTGAGGCATCGGCAGTTGTAATAACGTTTGTATTGCTGGGCAAGATATTGGAGGAGAAGGCAAAGTCTAACACTTCTTCGGCTATCAAAAAACTGATGGGACTGCAACCCCAAACAGTGGTGCGTATAGCACCTGCGGGTATTCAAGAAATAGTAGATATAGCTGCAGTGGTGCCCAAAGATGTGCTACTAGCCAAACCTGGCGAGCGCATAGCAGTAGATGGTACTGTAAAAGAAGGTACATCCTATGTGGACGAAAGTATGATAACAGGCGAGCCTGTACCAACGGAAAAAACGACTGGAATGCATGTGTATGCTGGTACTATTAACCAGAAAGGCAGTTTTACTTACACTGCTGCTAAAGTGGGTGCAGATACTTTGCTGGCACATATCATAAAAATGGTGCAAGAGGCGCAGGGCAGTAAAGCGCCTGTGCAGCAATTGGTAGATAAAATAGCTGCAGTGTTTGTGCCAGTAGTAATGGGTATAGCCTTGATGAGTTTTGCTTTGTGGTTGTGGCTTGGTGGTAACGATGGTTGGGTGCATGGTTTTTCTGCATTTGTAACGGTGTTGGTCATTGCTTGTCCCTGTGCGCTAGGTCTTGCCACTCCCACAGCCATTATTGCAGGCATAGGCAAGGGGGCAGGGAGTGGTATACTAATAAAAGACGCCCGTAGCCTAGAAGATGCCAGAAAAGTAAATGCTGTAGTGCTTGATAAGACAGGAACCATAACCTATGGTAAACCGCAAGTGACTGAACTGAAATGGATTGCAGGGGCAAATGAACAGCTATTGCAGTCTGTGTTGTACAGCATGGAACAGTTGTCGGAACATCCGCTAGCTGGAGCCCTGGTGGAATACTTGAAAGCTAATCGTGCTGAGGAGTTGCCAGTCAACTCATTCAGTAGTATACCCGGAGGTGGTATTACGGGTTTCTGCAACCGTACTTTATACTTTGCTGGTACTACTGCTTTGTTGCAGTCTATGAACATAAGCCTACCCGACGAACTACTGGGTGATGCGGATGTGTTGGCACAACAGGCGAATACCATTATTTGGTTTTCGGACCATGCCAAGGCGTTAGGGTTTGTAGCGCTCACAGATACCATAAAGCCAACGTCTGCTGCAGCTGTGCAACAGCTACAGCAAATGGGTATAGAAGTATGTATGCTAACTGGCGATAATAGCTATGCTGCCACTGCTATAGCTCATCAGGTAGGTATAACGCATATTGAGGCGGGTGTATCGCCTGCTGGTAAAGCAGCATTTATAAAACAACTGCAAGACAAAGGAAGGATTGTAGCTATGGTGGGCGATGGTATCAATGACAGTCAGGCATTGGCATTAGCAGATGTAAGTATAGCTATGGGCAAGGGAGCAGATATAGCTATGGAGGTAGCAGGTATTACCATAATATCATCTGACCTTACGGCAGTAGCCAAATCCATTAACCTATCTCGTAAAACCGCCTCCCTTATAAGGCAGAATCTTTTTTGGGCTTTTATATACAATGTTATTGGTATACCGGTAGCGGCAGGTATACTATACCCAGTAAATGGTTTTTTGTTGAACCCGATGATAGCAGGTGGGGCAATGGCACTTAGCTCTGTATCGGTAGTAGCAAATAGCTTGCGGTTGAAATGGATGAAGATATAAGCAGTGATATTCTTTTTTAAACACTGTACTTTTGCTAGTGCATTTATAAGCAAGAAATAAATTTTATGTTTAGGCATCGGGGAAGTTCAAGAACATTTACCGATAATTTCCGTTTAGCTGCTTTTTTGTCTTTTACCTCAGGTATTGTCAATATTTGCGGTGTATTAGCTGTAGGGATATTAACTACCAATGTTACAGGTCATTTCGCTTTTTTTGCTCAAAACATGATTGCAAAAAAGTACCTGATAGGTGTTGAGTATTTGCTATTTATTCTTGTTTTTTTGTTGGGGTCTTTTGTTTCTAATTTTCTTGCTGAATATTTTATAGCAAAAAAACAGAAAGCACCTCATAATGCCGCGATACTACTAGAGATTTTTACTTTGCTTTTTTTGGCTAGTGCAAGTGTGGGTGGTATCGACACCGAAAAATATACTTATCCAATAGCTACAGTTATGCTTTTTGCTATGGGCATTCAAAATTCACTAGTAACTAAGGTATCCAACTCAATAGTAAGAACTACTCATCTTACGGGCTTATTTACCGATCTGGGTATTGAGTTGTCTCAGTTGTTTTTTTACAAGGACAATGAGCAGCGTAGTATGCTTAGGCGAAGTATTGGTCTGAGACTTGGTATTATTTTCTTCTTTTTTCTTGGCTGCGTATTAGGTGGCGTTGCTTATATGTCTTTTCAGCTGAAAACACTGTATTTGGCAGCATTGGTGGTTGCAGTGGCTCTTGTCTATGACAATTTTGTGATTGCAGTTTATAAGTTTCGTAAGCGGTTTAAGTAGGTGAAGTTTGGCCTATTAACTGTGGTTGGCTGGTGTTTTATTTACCCTTTCCTAAAATCTATTACATACCACTTGTTTTCGGCTGTTTTTAGAGGGTGCCATGGCATAACTCAGGCTAAGCTCTAGGGCATCGTTGTAATATACCCTCTTAGGGTTAGATATGCCATAATCTACCGCTATTGCTGCGCGCCAGAAGGTACGGTTTACGCCTACTGTTACTGAGTGCATATCTCCCGACCTATACCACAATCCTGCAAACAAAGAGGTTTGGTTTTTGCTATTTTTTAGGTGATACGTAAATTCATTACCAGCTATATAGTTGGTGGTGGTAGATTGTTTTATGTGTATAAAACATGGGCGTAGTTGCCAACGATTATTCAGGTATACATTACCACCAAAACTGAATAATTGTCTTTTATCAAGACCGACTGAAATTCGTTGTCTTTCAAGTAATGCATCACTTTCACTATTGAAATTATTGATACTATATGATACAATATAATTAAACTTATTGCCCACTGAATGTGATACCGAGCCACCTAAGTCAATATTGTAATAATTAGTACCTGCATACAAATAATTGAATGGTGAGAGGTAATTGTTTTTGTAAGTAAAGTAGTCAAAAGATGCGTCGTGATAATAGGACGCTACACCTCCAGTTATACCTCCGGCAATATCTAGCAGGTTATTTTCGTCTACCTTTATTATTTTATGGACAGATATACTGGCATTTGTTGACATGTTAGAAGAGCTGTAAAAATCATTCTTCATTTTATACCTGTTAATGTAAAATCCGTATCCAATAAAATTACCGTTTTTTAGCGTTATCAAAGGTGCGTCTACCGATATATTGGAATTATTGTAAGGAATGTATGAGTTGGGGCTTTCAAATCTGTGATTGGCGATTACTCTTAGTTTGCCGGGTGTGTTGCCTGCAAAAGCTGGATTGAGGATGAGTGGGGTAGCATCTACCAAGGTATGCTGTATGTTTTGTGCTGTGGTGTTAATGCTTGGAATGCATAATGTAGTGAATGCAATAAATGTAATAGTGCGCATAGTGTGTTGATAAAAAGGTGAAAAGTGAGCAAAGGGTTGAAACGATAGATTGAGCTATATTATTGTTTTGTATTAATTATATTTCAGGGGGAATATAAAAAATGATCATTGCCGCATCGAATTGGGCTGTTTTTCGA
This sequence comes from Flavipsychrobacter stenotrophus, assembly GCA_945902755.1. Lineage (GTDB taxonomy): Bacteria > Bacteroidota > Bacteroidia > Chitinophagales > Chitinophagaceae > Nemorincola > Nemorincola stenotropha_A. Next base: position 21,122 of record CAMDNC010000011.1, on the reverse strand, counting down.
AAGTGAAAAGCGTTGAACCAGTCCTAAACTAAACTGGCATAATTTATTTACAATTTTTTATCTTTGTAATAATAGGTCGTCTTCCGGTTTTCGTTGAAATCGGTAAGGGATTTATTGCAGTTAAACTACAACAAATGGGGAATGTGTTTTTGCGCCTTATGCCACCTGTTTTTTCGGGATGTAATATGCGTGAAATGTTTTTGAGAATTATACTGTCGATTGCCTTGTGGTGCGGACTACAGCACAGTGTGTTTGCAGCAGTTACTGTGTTACCGGGCACCGGTGGTACAGGCATATGCAGTAACAAGGCGGTGGGTAGTACTGCGCCAGCTTTTACAAGTTTAGGTTCTATACTGATAACTGAAGTTGTAAATTCAGATTTTGGCATTGGTACCAATACGCTTGTCTTGCAGGCGCCTACTGGCTGGCAGTTTAGTGGTGCGTTACCAGCTATTACCTACATAACAGGTTCTAATATTACGGGAGTTTCGGGTTTTATTAGCAGCACTGCTCTTACAGTCAATATCAGTGCTACTGGTGTTACAATGGCTGATCAGGTAATGATAACGGGGCTGCAGGTGCAGCCACTTAGCACAACTGCTGCTGCTGGTAATATTGTGGCATCAATGGCGTCTGGTATTGTGGGTATATCGCTAGGAGTGGGTGGTACTAACTTTGGTTCGCTGTCTGTTACAGCGCCTGTTACGCCATCAGTTACGCTGACGTCATCACCTTCTGGTGCTTTTTGTCCAGGGACTAATGTCGTTTTTACACCTATTCCGGTCAGTGGTGGTTCACCTACCTTCACCTGGACGCTTAATGGAATAGATGTATCCATAGGTAGCAGTTATACTAATAATTCACTGGCTAATGGCAATACTATTAGTTGCCGTATGAATAGTAGTGTAGGTTGTGTAACCACCAACCCCGTTTTCTCTAATACGATAACAGCTACAGTGCTTGTGGCACCTGCGCCGATAACTGGACTCAGTAATGTGTGTCCAGGCAATACCATAACGCAAGCATGTGCTACCAGTGGGGGGGTATGGAGCAGCACTATACCATCGGCAGCCACAATCAGTACATCTGGCGTAGTAACAGGTATAGCTGCAGGTACTACTATGGTATCTTACACTGCTGGTGGCTGTGCGTCCAGAAAGACCATCTTCATCAATAATCCACCATTGGCACCTGCACTTACGCCTACAGTTTCTACTATATGCGATGCCACTGGGCTTACTATCAATGCCGCCACTGGGGTAGCGCCTACCACTATTTTATCACAAAACTTTAACTCTGGCGTGGCTCCATGGACGGTAGATACTGTGGGTAGTATAAATATACTGCACGGCTCAGAGTGGAAGGCATGTGCAGACAGTTACCTAAACGAGCAGGGTTGGTATCGAAGCCCCGACTCGAGTACTTTTGTAATGGCTAATGCCGATACTTCTGGTTCATCCTCTACGTTATCTACCCGGCTCACCTCGCCCTCTTTTTCATTGGCTTTATACTCAGCCGCCACACTCACGTTTCAGCATGCGTATGATTATTGGGCTGCAGGTGATATTAATGTAAATTTAGAGATATCTACTAATGGAGGATCTACGTGGACGGTAATCAACAACTATTTGGGTGCTAGTGTAGGTGGCAAGATGTCATTTGTTGGTCAGTCTTTTTCGCTAAATGCTTATTTGGGTAACACTAATGTGAGAATCAGATTCAATTACAGGTCAACATTTGGCTATTATTGGGCTGTAGATAATATTCTTATTACTGGGGTAACGGGAATAGTAACACCCACTTGGTCGCCTGTTACCCATCTTTATAACGATGCAGCCCACACAATACCTTATGTCGCGGGTACCGCTACGAATACGGTTTATGTATATCCTACGGGTATTATTTCTCCCTCGGTTATCACATATACCGCTACGTCAACAGCAGGCGCTTGCAGCAACGCTGCCACATCGGTGGTTTCGGTCAATCCTGCTCCAGGTATTACTTCTGGTGCGCTGAATTTGTGTACCGGTATCAGCACTACATTAACTAACAGTGCGGCAGGTGGTACGTGGGTAAGTGGTAATACAGCAGTTGCAGTAGTGGGCTCTGCTACCGGTTTGGTGACTGGAGTATCTACTGGTACAGCAGCTATAAGTTATATATTAGGAGCAAGTTGTGCAGCCATATCGGTTGTCACTGTAAGCAATAGTCCCCCTGCCATTACGGGCGATGCTAATGTATGTTTGGGTACTACGGATACATTGCAAAATGCTGTTGCTGGTGGTACGTGGAGTAGTAGTAACACCACTGTAGCCGACGTAGATACTTTTTCCGGAGTAGTTAATGGTCTAGCATTAGGCACTGCCAACATTACTTATTCCATAGGAGTGGGTTGCAGAGCTGTGCGGCAGGTTACTGTGCAGCCGTTACCAGCTGTTATAACTGGTCCGTCAGTTGTATGTGCGACTCAGTCTATTACACTTGCTAATGCTACTACCGGTGGTACTTGGCAAAGCGGCATCACCACAATAGCTACTGTAGGATCTGCTACTGGAGTAGTGACTGGTATTGCAAATGGTATTGCCACAATATCCTACCGGCTTACCGGTACTGGATGCATAGCTACACGAACTATCACTGTCAATCCATTATCAGCTATATCCGGAGATACCACTACCTGTTTAGGTGCAGCAACAACGCTAACGAACACTGCTTTGGGAGGTACATGGTCTTCTACTAATATTAGTGTTTTAGTAGTAGGTGCTGCAACAGGTATTGTAAATGGTGTGGGGCTTGGTACAGCAGTCATAAGTTATACGCTGGCTACAGGTTGCGTTGCTAGCAGAACAGTAACTGTATTTCCACTTCCTGCCGATATTACAGGTGCCACAACAGTTTGCGTAGGTATTAGTACAACACTCGCCAATGCCACTGCTGCCGGTAGTTGGACGAGTAGTAATACGGCAATTGCAAATGTAGGTGCAGCAACTGGAGTAGTAACCGGTGTAAATGCAGGTGTCGTAACTATATCTTACACAGCTACTACTGGTTGTTTTAAGACAACTACCATTACGGTCAATCCTGTGCCAGCTGCTATAACAGGCATAGCTACGGTATGCACTGGGCAGACCAGCGTACTGAGTAATGCAACATTGGGAGGCACATGGAGTAGCAGCAACATAAGTGTGGTAACGGTAACTGCTTTAGGTGTCAGTACCGGATTGCTAACTGGTGTGGCAGCAGGTACTGGTACTGCTACCTACACACTACCTACTGGGTGCAGGAGTGTGCGTAGCATTACCGTTCACTCTGTCCCTAATGCGATTTCTGGTACATTAACGGTTTGTCAAGGGCTTACCACTGTTTTAAATAGTACTACCACAGGTGGTACATGGAGCAGTAGCAACACAACAGTAGCTGTAGTAGGTAGTAGTACAGGCATGGTGCAGGGATTTTCGGCAGGCACCACAGTCATTACTTATTCGTTACCCACTGGTTGCAATACTACCAGCATAGCAACGGTGCACCCATTACCAGCTGCAATAGATGGAAGTAATACTGTATGTACTGGTGTTACAACATTGCTTAGCAACACGACAGTTGGGGGTACGTGGACTAGTAGCAATGTCCCAATCGCTACCGTTATAGCATCGGGGGTAGGTGCAGGTACTGTAACAGGTATTACTGCAGGTACTTTCATTATTACTTACACATTGCCTACAGGCTGTATCGCCACTTTGCCAATGACTGTAAATACATCACCGGCTGCTATTTCGGGCACAACATCCGTTTGTGAATTCCAGACAACCACGCTTGGAAACGCTACACCTGCTGGTATATGGGCGAGCAGCAATACAGCAGTCGCTTCAGTACTTCCAAGCACAGGCGTGGTATCTGGTATTTCTTCAGGTACAGCCACAATTACTTATATGCTTTCTAGTGGATGTGTCGCTACTACTGTTGTTACAGTGTTGCCTATACCATCAGCTATCACTGGCACACTTAACATTTGTCCGGGCACAAGCGCTACTTTGAGCAGTATGCCTTCGGGTGGTACATGGGTGAGCAGTGCCATGGCTACTGCAATTATAGGTAGTGCGTCTGGCATTGCAACTGGTGTTGTGCCCGGTACTGTTGGTGTAACTTATACCCTGCCAACTGGCTGTTTCAATACCGCGTTAGTCGTTGTCAATCCTTTACCGTCCGCCATTAGTGGTTCGTCTATTGTATGTGAGGGGTCCTCAACATTGTATACTACAACATCTACAGGCGGTAGTTGGACAAGCAGCAATACAGCCGTTGCAACTGTTAGCTCGACTGCTGGTTTAGTAAGTGGTATTTCTGCAGGTACAGCAGTCATTAGTTACACCCTGCCTACCGCTTGTTCTGCTACACGTACTATTACTGTTCATCCTCTACCCGGTCCTGTTATTGGCCCAACTAATATTTGTCAAAATGCTACTGCCTCGTTCACTAATACAGCAACTGGAGGTACTTGGAGCAGTAGTGTGCCTGCAGTGGGTACTATAGTATCAGCTTCTGGTATAGTTACAGGTATTGCTGGAGGTGCTACTATAATATCTTATACATTACCCACTGGCTGTAATACTACAGCGGCACTCAGTGTCACAGCTCTACCTGCTACCATTATAGGAGCAGCAACTGTGTGTGTGGGCAATACAGTAAATATGACCAATTTTACACCCGGTGGAAGTTGGAGTTCAGGTGCACCACTTATTGCTTCTATCAGTGCTGGTGGAGTTGTTACGGGTTTGGCTGCAGGTACAGCAGCTATTACGTATATGTTGCCATTGGGTTGTGTTTCTTCCCGTATTATCACCGTCAATCCATTACCTGCCGCGATAACGGGCACTGCAAGTATCTGTATCTCAGCTCCTACTCCACTAACCAGTGCAACACCAAGTGGTGTATGGACGAGTAGTACCACAGTAGTAGCAGGTATTGGCGCTAGCACAGGTATTGTAATTGGTGCTGTGCCAGGCACTACAATTATCACCTATACATTACCCACTAGTTGTATCACCACAAGAGTTGTAACAGTCAATAACACACCTACTGCAATATCAGGTGCAGCAGCTGTATGTGTCGGTTCCAGTACAACATTTACAAATACAGTAGTAGGGGGAACATGGACTAGTAGTATCGGTACTATTGCATCCGTTGCGCCCATAACAGGTGTAGTGTCTGGTGTAGCAGCAGGTGTAGCTACTATTACTTACACACTCAACACAGGTTGTTTCGCTGTAAGGTCAATTACAGTCAATCCGCTGCCTGCATCTATTGTGGGTTTGTCTGCAATTTGTCAAGGACTAAATACCACGCTTACTAGCGCCACATCTGGTGGCACATGGGCTAGCAGTAATACTTCCATAGCTAGTGTAGGGCTTACATCCGGGTTAGTGAATGGGTCTAATTCCGGCGTGGTGACTATTGCTTATACATTGCCAACAGGGTGTGCGGTTACCCGTTCCTTTACGGTGCATGCACTACCTGCGGCTATTGCCGGGTCTGCATCTGTATGTCTAGGCACTGCCAGCGCACTTACCAATGCTACGTTAGGAGGCACATGGACCAGCAGCAATGTATCCGTAGCAACGATAGATACTGGTGGTATTGTGTCGGGTATTTCATTAGGTACATCTGTTATCACCTACACCTTGGGCGTGGGCTGTACAGCACTGCGCACCATAACAGTCAATCCATTACCTCCAGCTATTACAGGTAGTGTTCCAACATGTCCTGGAGTTAATATTTTACTTTCCAATTCTGTTACAGGTGGCGGGTGGAGCACTACTGCTGCTATTATTGCTTCTGTTAATCCCACCACGGGGGTAGTATCACCTATTTCAGTGGGAACTGCTGTAGTAACCTATACCTTAGCTACTGGTTGTACGGCTACCTCTGTAGTTACTGTTACAGCGGTTACTCCTATTTCAGGCAGCAATACCATTTGTGTTGGGGCAGTTTCAGTATATTCACACAGCACACCTGGTGGTACATGGAGTAGCAGTAGTCCGTTGGTTGCAGGCATCAATGCTACATCGGGAGCAGCGATAGGCTATGCAGTTAACACAGCTACTATTACCTACACACTTCCGGGTGGTTGCAGAGCCACCAAATTAGTTACTGTAGCACCATTGCCAGCACCTATAGGTGGTGTGGCTAATGTCTGTCCTGGTTTTTCTGTTACCCTAACTAATGCTGTTTCTGGAGGTGTGTGGGCGTCCAGTAATGCATCAATTGCTACAGTCGGCTCGGCTACTGGTGTGGTAACTGGTGTATCTCCTGGGTTGGTATCCATTCAATATGCTTTGGCTGGTGGATGTAGTGTATCGCGTTTGTTTACGGTCAATCCGTTACCCGCTGCCATCACTGGTGGTGGCGTGTCGATTTGCGCTGGTTCTAGTTTATTATTATCATCGGCTACTACGGGCGGTGTATGGAGTAGCAGTAGTCCATCTATAGCTACAGTAGGTGCGAGCACAGGTACAGTCACAGCCATGAGTGCAGGTATTGTTACCATTAGTTACACCCCCTCTACTGGTTGTGTAGCCACTACTTCGGTAACAGTAAATTCTGTGCCTGGACCCATCTTGGGCAATCCATCAATATGTATTGGTACTACCCCTGTATTTTCAAATATTGTATCTGGTGGCGTGTGGTCAAGTACCGATCCTTCCGTCGCTACTATTCATCCGTCTACAGGCTTTGTAAGCGCAGTAGCGTTGGGCACTACTACCATATCATACACCCTAGGTCTTGGTTGTTCAGTTACACAAGTAATCACAGTACAAGTGGTACCTACTGCTATAACAGGTGCGCCTAGCGTATGTGTGGGCTACACTACCTTGTTATCGAGTACGCCATCTGGCGGAACCTGGAGTAGTTCATCTCCATCTACTGCTTCTGTCCTCGCCACTGTTGGGGCAGTATCTGGTGTATCTCCTGGTACTGTCGGTATTACTTATAGATTGCCGTCGGGTTGTGCGGTGCCAGTTGTTGTAACGGTGAGTCCTTTGCCATCTGTAATAGCTGGTGTTGCTACAGTGTGTACTGGTGCCACTACCTCACTCTCAGACCCTGCATTAGGGGGTGGCACGTGGATAAGTGCAAACCCATCTGTTGCTTCTATTGATGCCGCAACCGGTTTGGTGTCGGGTGTAAGTGTAGGTACAGCTACTATCACCTACATGATAGGCACAGGTTGTAATGCTACAAGAGTTGTGTCTGTCAATCCCTCACCTGCGCCTATATCAGGTACGCCTAGTGTATGTATTGGGTTAGCCTCTGTATTGTCCAATACAACGACTGGAGGTATCTGGAGCAGTTCACTGCCCACAATTGCTTCTGTCAGCGGAACAGGTATAGTGTCGGGTGTGTCGGCAGGTACTGCTGTGATCACCTATTATATGCCTAACAGTTGCTATGCGATAATGCCGGTCACTGTGAATCCTATTCCCGCTGCTACCACAGGTGCTGCAGGGGTATGTGCCGGGCAAACGACATCACTTTCAAATACTACTGTTGGTGGTGTATGGAGTTCATCTGTTCCATCTGTTGCTTCTGTCGATTTATCAGGCATTGTTACCGGAGTATCTGCTGGTACTGCTGTTGTTTCTTATACTTTGGGTGCAGGTTGTAGTGCCCTAGTGGTAGTTACAGTGCATCCAATACCTGCCCCCATCACTGGTGCATCATCAGTTTGCAACAGCCTTTCTACGACGCTTGCTTCCACTACAATCGGTGGTGCATGGAACAGTAGTAACACATCTATAGCTACCGTGGTAGGTGGTACGGGTGTATTGAGTGGAATAGCCCCGGGCACTGCATTAATATCTTATACCATTGCTTATGGGTGTAGAGTCACCAGAGCTGTGACTGTACATCCATTTGCAACGTCTACTGGTACGGCTGCTACCTGTGTTGGGTTCTCCACACCGCTTTCCAATTCGATATCGGGTGGGGTATGGACTAGCAGTAACACAGCTATAGCAACTGTTATTGGTAGTACTGGATTAGTAACTGGTTTAGGTGCCGGTACTTCAGTTGTTTCTTATTCTTTGCCTTCAGGGTGTGTGGCAAGCACAGTTGTCACTGTATTGCCATTGTCAGCAATCAGTGGTGTGACATCTGTATGTATGGGAAGCACCACAGCGCTCACCTATCCTATATCGGGTGGTATGTGGAGCAGCAGTAGCCCAGCAGTTGCGTCTGTAGCTGGTGGTTTTGTGTCTGGTATCGCAGCTGGTACTACTGTAGTTTCTTATACTTTTGGTAATGGGTGCGTTGCCACAACTGTAGTAACAGTAAATCCTGTATCTTCTATCACCGGATCATCTAGTGTATGTGTAGGGCAATCAGTAGCACAGTTCAACACTCTGGCAGGTGGCATATGGACTACTACCGACACTACGATAGCGGTTGCCGCAGGTACAGGATTGGTAACTGGTATATCAGCCGGCACGGCTCGGATTAGTTATACACTTCCTACTGGCTGTGTAGTATCACGTTTGCTTACTGTCAATGCTCTGGCGCCCTCTACGGCACCTGCCACACTTTGTGTCGCATCTTTAGTGTCAGTAACCAATCCAATTTCAGGTGGTTCGTGGAGTAGCAGTAATACGTCAATAGCTAGTGTCAACTCCACCGGTGATGTTACAGGTATAGCAGCAGGCACGGTAGCTATTAGTTACACTATGTCTAGTGGTTGTGTCACCACATCATTACTCACAATACAACCTTTGCCAGCAACCATTTTTGGTGCTGCTACCTTGTGCGAAGGAGCTACGTCTACATTGGCTAGCACCACACCTAGTGGTGTGTGGATCAGTAGCAATACTGCAGTAGCAACAATCGATGCAGTTTCCGGTTTGGTAGCTGCTATTGCTGCTGGTACATCATCTATTTCTTATCAGTTAACCACAGGTTGTATTCGCTCTGTAGTACTTACCGTCAATCCATTGCCAGGATTGATATCGGGGGCATTGCAAGTATGTGAGGGAGCTAATACCATACTCACTAATACTGCCGCTGGTGGCGTATGGAGCAGCGGTAACATTGCAGTAGCCACTATAAACCCTGTAACAGGTGTGGTAAGTGGTCTAGCTCCGGGCATAGCTCCAGTTCTTTATACATTAGGCTCTGGTTGTACAGCGGTAGCAATAGTGACCGTCAATGCTATACCAGCTGCAATATCAGGTGCAGACAATGTTTGTTTGGGCGCCACCGTTGCACTTACTAATGCTACCTCGGGAGGTGTGTGGGGTAGTTCGGGTGTTTTTGCAGCAGTGGGGGCTACGCCTGGTTTGGTTACTGGTGTAAGTGCAGGTACTGGGTATGTGTCATATACATTGCCTACTGGCTGTTACCGTATTTTGCCATTTACTGTACATCCACTTCCTTTGCCTATTGCGGGTCCATCGCAGTTGTGTGTAGGAGGCAATGCAATGTTTGCGTCTGCTTCAGCAGGCGGTACTTGGTCTAGCAGTGCTACACCAGTTATAGGTATTGGCGTAAGTTCAGGTGTTGTAAGTGCATTTGCCGCTGGCATTGCTGTTATCTCCTACACATTGCCTACTGGTTGTTTTGCTACATATAGCGTTACAGTCAACCCGTTACCAACTACTATATCAGGTACGCTATCAGTATGTGAGGGTAGCACTACTTTGTTGTCTACTGCCAGCACTACAGGCACATGGTCGGTAAGCTCTACTACTATCGCTACTATTAATGCTTCAGGTTTAGTTACAGGAGTTTCTGCTGGTGTCACTTATGTTACCTATACTTTACCCACAGGATGTATACGCACAGCAATCGTTACAGTCAATCCACTACCAGCGCCCATTTCTGGCTCTGCAGCACTATGCGTAGCCCAATCTGCTACATTAACTTCTGCATCGCCGGGTGGTGTATGGAGTATTGCTAGTCCTTCTATAGGTACAATAGATCCTGTGACAGGCCTTCTTACAGGTGTTGGAACTGGTAGTACATCAATTACTTATACTTCACCCACTGGTTGTATGCGAACATACAATGTTACTATCAACACTACTCCAGCAGCCATTACGGGTGCGCCATTAGTGTGCTTAGGTGCTACTACTGCACTCTCTAATACACATTCAGGCGGTGTGTGGAGCTCAGGCAGTCCGTCAATCGCATCAATTAGTACATCTGGCGTTGTGTCAGGCATAGCTGTTGGCGTTATTCCTATTTCTTATTCACTTACTACAGGTTGTAGAGCAGTGGTAATGGTCAGCGTCAACCCAAACCCACCATCTATCACTGGTGTTGCCAGTATATGCCCAGGCACCTCAGTTACGCTAAGTAATTCAGTAGCAGGTGGTAGTTGGTCAGGTACGCCTACATTGGTGAGTGTAGATGCTGCTACTGGTATTGTTACTGGCTTAGCGAGTGGTTTGTCCATTATCACATATACCTTACCTACTGGGTGTTTTACCAATGCTATTGTGTTTGTAAATGCGCCACCTGCTGCAGTTACTGGGAGCACTGCACTTTGTGCGGGTGGCAATACTACTTTAGCTTGCGCTACTTCAGGTGGTACTTGGGTTTCCTCTACGCCAGCAGTAGCTACTGTTGTGTCGTCTACTGGTATCGTCACCGGTGTTGCAGCTGGCGTTGCTGTAATTAGTTATGTGTTGCCCACTGGTTGTTTTGCGGCAATTGCAGTTACAGTTCATCCCTTGCCATCGCTTATATCTGGTTCTGGGAGTGTATGTTTAGGTGCCTCATCAGTTTTATCCAATGCTTTGGTAGGTGGTGTATGGAGCACTGCATCTACTGCTATAGCCATCATTGGAGGTGGCAGTGGTATACTTACAGGTATGGCTTTGGGTACCACTACAGTTACCTACACGTTACCCACTGGTTGTGCGCGCACCACAGTTATTACTGTCAATCCCTTGCCAACGGCTATTTCGGGCCCAGCCAGTGTGTGCAGAGGAGCTTCAGCATTTTATAGTAGCACTTCACCTGGCGGATGGTGGAGTAGCGGTGACTCGGCTATCGCAACTATCAATCCAACCACGGGTACAGCTGTGTCTTTATCGGCAGGCACAGTAGCGATTACTTACACCATTCCTACTGGCTGTTCTTCATCTACAACGCTCACAGTACATCCGTCATCACCTATCGCAGGTACCGCCACTGTGTGTTCTGGGGATACAATTTATCTCTCCAATACTGTGCCTGCTGGTACTTGGAGTAGTAGTGCCATAGCGGTTGCTTCAGTTACTATTTCTGGCGAGGTTATTGGCAATGCTCCGGGTATTACTGTTATTTCATACAGTATGCCATCAGGCTGTTTGGTCACTCATCCTGTCACAGTCAATCAGTTGCCAGTATCATATCTACTAACTGGTGGTGGTACTTTTTGTATTGGCAGTACAGGTGTACCCATATCTCTAGCTGGTTCTGCTGTAGGTTATGGATATCAGTTATACAATGGTACTATACCTGTTGCTTACCTTACTGGTACAGGGGCTGCACTGAATTTTGGTTTACATACCACAGCAGGTACATATACTGTTAAGGCTACTAATGTGACCACTGGTTGCACCCGTATCATGCCAGGTGCCGCGATTGTCAATCCTATAAGCATAGCACCCGCTGCTGTTAATATCATTGCTTCATCCGGCGACACTTTATGTTCCGGTAATATAGTTACCTATACATTAGCTACCTATTTGCCAGGCAGTTCACCAGCCTATCAGTGGCAGGTTAATGGTGTAGCCGCAGGTAGTGGTGCTTCCTATTCTTATGCACCTACTGCTGGCGATATTATTACATGCAGGCTCACCAGTAGTGCAGGTTGTGCGGTGCCCGCTGTAGCTTATGACACTACGATGCCTATTGTGTTGTCTACAATTATTCCCACTATTACAGTTGCTACTACACCCAATGACACACTTTGTCAGTTTTCTGTCGCCAACTTCACTGCAACTGCATCAGGTGGTGGTACGTCTCCCGTTTACCGATGGTTGGTCAATGGTGGCTTTGCTGGTTCAGGAGATACCTATGCATACCTGCCTGCCGATGGTGATGTGGTGTATTGTGCAATGTTGTCTAACGAGCGATGTCGTCTCATCGACACAGCATTCAGTACACCAATAACTTTGGAGGTATTGCCGTATGTTCTTCCTACAGTTACTATCAATGCATCACCAGCATTTACTATCAATGCCGGTGATGAGGTGACTTTTACGGCAGTAGCAGCTAATGCTGGCAGTGTGCCTGGTTTTCAGTGGTATATCAACAGTATGGCTATTGTAGGTGCTACAACTAATACATTTGTTTATGGAGGATTTGCCAATCTTGATACTGTTAGTTGTAGAGTGGTGTCGTCAGGTGTGTGCAACGGTATTGTAGGTAGTAAGTCGGAAGTGATATATGTGAACACTGTGGGTGTTCAAAACTTGGGGCAGGTGAATAGACATTTAATGTTGATGCCTAATCCTAATACTGGTAACTTCATCCTAAAAGGAAGCCTACAATCAGCCAATAGCGCCAAGATGGATATACGTATTGCAGATATGTTGGGAAAAGAAGTGCAAATTATAACCGCTACTGCTGTAGATGGTATTGTAAACGTACCGATACAGTTGCCTTTACATTTGGCCAGTGGTTTGTACTCGCTCAGAGTTATTTATGGAAGTGGCCATCAGGTGTTTCATTTTGTAGTGAGAAAATAGTAGTATTCTGTGTTTGGTTGCAGATGGGTGTCTTTCATTCCTTGATAATGGTGGATAAGCACTTAGTTTTCCACATTCGCAACTGAGGCGGAAAAAAAACTTTATTCTTGCTTTTTATTTGGTAATTTTGCATCGATTTTCCGTTTTATTATCATATTTTCATTATATGTCAGGTCAACTTAAAGAGGTACGTAACCGAATAAAATCTGTATCGTCTACACAGCAGATAACTAAGGCTATGAAAATGGTGAGTGCCGCAAAGCTTCGCCGTGCTCAGGATGCCATTTTGCAGATGCGTCCTTACTCTCGCAAATTGCAGGCGATGCTAAGCAATATAGTAAGTGCTGCTTCTTCAGATGTTAGTTTGCCTCTCGCAGAGGTTCGCCCTATAGAGCGCATTTTATTCATTACAGTTACCAGCGATCGTGGTCTTTGTGGTGCATATAATGCCAATGTTATTAAACTTACTCGCCAAATAATAGAAAGTAAATACTCTTCTCAGATGGCGAAAGGTAATATAACCATACTCCCAATAGGTAAGAAAGGGTATGAATTTTTTCAGCGTAACAATTTCAAATTAGTAGATAACTTCTGGGATATTTTCTCAGATCTTTCATTTGAAAACGTGCGTAGAGCTGCTCAGTATGCACAACAAGCATTCCTTAATAAGGAGTACGATCATATAGAAATAGTATACAGCCAGTTTAAAAACGCTGCTACTCAAAACTTTGTGTCTGAGCAATATTTGCCTATTCCACGTGTAGAGCAATCTAATAAGAAAATGAACGTAGATTTCATTTTCGAACCATCTATGGAGGAATTATTGCTAGAGCTGATGCCAAAAATCCTCAATACTCAGGTTTACAAATCTGTACTAGATGCTAATGCATCGGAACATGGCGCTCGTATGACGGCGATGGATAAAGCCAGCGAAAATGCCAATGAGTTGTTGAAATCACTTAAGATTAGCTACAACCGAGCGCGTCAGGCAGCCATTACAACCGAGCTTACAGAGATTGTGAGTGGTGCTGCAGCGTTGCAGGGCTAGTACCTACAATGTTTTTACACAATATTTCTCAAAACATCTTCATGTCTGCATGGAGATGTTTTCTTATTTTTATCAAAAGTTTTTTTATGCGCAGTTTATACTTTTTAGGGCTTATAGCGTTGTTTACTTCTCATTTTTCACAGGCTCAGCAGGCGAGGGTTACTCGACATCAGGCTACATTGCAAGGCACAACTGCGTTGCGCGATGCGGAAGACAAGTATAATGCTAGTGTTATAAATCTTGAGGCACCAGACGTGGAACATAATGCAGATAAAAAGAAGCTGAAAGAAATAAAAGAAAAAATGCAGCAATTGTATCCTAGAAAGGCAACAGATGTACAACAAAAGAAAACATCTGCTGTTATGCTGCCTGCCGTGTCTATAGGGTTTATTGCCGATTCGCTATCTGGTATACCACCAGATAACTATTGTGCTGTCAGTAATGGCAATAAAGCTGTAGCTGTTATGAACTCTAACATTGCTACACACGATGCCACAACTGGTGCTTACGAATATCGCAAAAGCTTGATGGCATATAGTGTTGCTGTGGGGCTTAATAACTCTGGTGTAGGTGGTGGGGTGAATTACCGCTTCGACCCAAAAGTTATTTATGACCCCGAAGCAGATAGATTTATATCTGTGATGCTCAATAGTACTAACCAATATAATTGGATTGTAGTAGGTTTTTCAAAAACCAATGATCCTTCTGGCGAATGGAATTTCTACAAGTTTTATGGCGACATATTTGCCGATACTACTTGGTTTGATTATCCCGCAATTTCTATTACCAAGAATGAATTTTTCCTCACTGGCAACCAAATCAAATACAATGAAAGTTGGCAGGCAGGATTTAAACAAACCCTCATTTATCAGATTCGTAAGGCTGAAGGCTACAATGGCGACAGTTTGCTAACCTACCAAATATGGGACAACATTAAGTACAACGACCGCCCATTAAGATGTTTGTATCCCCTTAAGCCTGGTGCTGCACTGGAAGAAAAAGAGCAGTATTTTTTGTCAAACAGGAACTTTGATATGTCTAACGACTCCATTTTTTTAGTCAAAGTGCCCGATACTATTGGTAGTACAGATACAGTGCTTACCATAACGCCACTAATATCATCATTGCCATATGGTGTGCCACCAAACGCGCTGCAGCCCGATACTACCAAAGACCTAGCTACAAATGACGGCAGGGTTTTAGGTGGTTTTGTTAAGGGAGATGAATTACAGTTTGTTAGCACTACAACCAATGCTGCCAACGGAGCTTCAGCTATTTATCACGGCGTTATTTCCAATTTTCGTACTGCACCTATAGTTAGCGCTCAGTTAATTAGTATTGATACGCTCGATTTTGGCTACCCCAATATTTCTTATACGGGCAATGTGGGCGGGCTCAACACTTCTATCATAACTTATGAATTTTCAGGCAGGCGTACTTTTCCCGGCTATGGTGCAGTGTTTTGCGACGGTGCAGGTTACTCTGATATGCTCAAGATAAAAACTGGTGATAACAGTATCAAGTTACTATCAGGTCGCGAGCAGCGTTGGGGTGACTACAGTGGGTCTCAGCCCGACTGGGACTCTCCAGGTGCTATATGGGTAGAGGGTATTTTCGGTAGAAAAGATTTCAGATACGGCAACTATATGGCACGGCTTACAGCACCTCATTTCACTGCTGTCAACGATGCGCCAGTTGTCAAGTCACCTACGTCATCAGTTTACCCTGCTCCAGCTTGGGAATATGTGAATTTTGAATTCACGGTAGCAGATGCTCAGAATTTCAGTTTTGTGATTTATGATATGGCGGGTAGGGTAGTAGACCAAGTGTTGTCTACTCAGTGCAAAAAGGGCAAAAACATTATTCAATTCAATGTGGCACCATTGGCGCCGGGCACTTATATTTTACAGGCCATAGGCAGTAAAGGTGAGCAGATACCTGTACACAAATTGGTGCGCAAGTAAACCAAGCAATGCATAGTAAAGATGTTTACCTGTCACTAATTTTTATATACAGTAATGCAGTTATTTTTTAATGTAATACTTGCCTTTCGTGCCATCCGAAACAATAAGTTGAGGTCTATACTCACTATAGCCATCATAGGGTTGGGTATCATGGCACTGGTGGGTATTCTTACCGCCATAGAGGTCATGAAGGCGAGCGTCTACAGCAACTTCAGTAGCATGGGCGTAAATACTTTTCAGATAACCAGCGATGTGCTTAAGAAAAAGCGACACAGAGGAGGTGGGGTAAATGTGACGGTGGTAGACGGAAGAGCCATTAGTTTCGAAGATGCGAAAACATTCAAAGAGCGGTTCGAATTTCCAGCAAATATAGGTCTGTCGGTAGGTGGTACTGGTAATGCTACTGTCAATTACCGATCCAATAAAACCAACCCCAATGTACGAGTAACAGGTGTAGATGAGGCATACCTTACTGTAACAGATACTAAGCTGGAGGCGGGTAGGAATTTCTCTACTGCAGAGGTTTATTCGGGCGGTTATGTTTGTTTGTTGGGTAGTGGTGTAGCTAAAAAGCTGTTCAAAGGCAAAAACCAGGAAGCTATAAACGAGATAGTTTCGGTAGGCAATGTAAAGTGCCGCGTAGTGGGTATCATGGAGTCGAAGGGAGGTAGTATGATGATGGATGGCGACAATAAAGTACTCATCCCGCTCAACACTGCGCGTGCTTTATTTGGAGGTAATAACTCTTACCTTATCAGTGTAAAAGTACCCGATGTACACATCAAAGATATAGCTGGCGAAGAGGCAGAAGGCTCATTCAGGGTAGTACGCAAATTGCCACTGGGTACCGAGAACAACTTTACAATATCCCAAAACAACGACCTTGTAGAAAAAGTGATGGATAGTATAGTGTACATCAGGTATTCAGCCATCATCATTGGTATCATCACATTATTGGGCTCTGTAATTGGGCTAATGAACATCATGCTGGTATCTGTGGCAGAGCGTACCCGTGAGATAGGTGTGAGTAAGGCACTGGGTGCACGGTCATCTACCATCAAGCAACAATTCCTTACCGAGTCGGTACTTATTAGTCTGCTAGGTGGTGTCAGCGGTATTATACTAGGTATGCTTTTGGGTAATATTGTAGGCATCTTTTTTGGCACTGGCTTTGTTGTGCCTTGGTTGTGGATAGCCATGGGAGTAAGTATTTGTCTGCTAGTGGGCGTTATATCAGGTATCTATCCCGCCATCAAGGCTTCCCGCCTCGACCCTATTGTGGCGCTGAGGTATGAGTAGGGTACAATTCCTAATTGTTTTACTTTTGATAGCATGTACACCAAACAAGAAGAATCGAAGCAAAAACAAGCTTTCTGGACTGCTTTTGGTCAGTACATGAAGCCTATTCTTTCTGCCGACTGTGAGTATGTAAACTGGATAAACTACAAAACAGGAATTCCCGGCATTTTCTTCCGCATGAATGCTGGTCATAAGCAAGCATCTATTGCTATAGAACTCACTCAAGCAGATATTGAACTACAAGCGTCTTATTATGAGCAGTTGCAAGGGCTAAAGCAGGTATTGCAAGAAACCTTGGGCGAAGAATGGCAATGGCAACCCCTAACAGAAGACGACTATGGTAAAACCATAAGCCGCATCACCACGCAGATACACAATGTAAACATTGCCCGACAAGAAGACTGGCCGCTGCTCATTACGTTTTTCAAGCACCGTATTATAGCGCTTGATTCCTTTTGGAGTATGGCTAAATATGGTTTTGAGCGGTAAAGTAGATTTGAAAGATCTAATTGTTCTTTCAACCTCAATTTAGCTGACCATCAGTAGTTAAGGATGTTTGGATGCTAAAAAATTTCCCCAAACCCATCATCATTATTTACTTACTTTTGATTTTTCCTTATTCCATTGAGCAATATACTTTCCATACAAAATCTGTCGAAAAGTTATGGTGCCATACAGGCACTGAAGGGTGTTTCCTTTGATGTGCCTGAGGGTAGTGTGTATGGTGTGCTGGGGCCTAATGGTAGCGGCAAAACCACCCTTCTGGGTATTCTATTGAATGTGCTACTGGCAGATGCTGGCACCTATAGCTGGTTTGGGGGTATGCCGCCCGATGATGCCCGCCGTCAAATAGGTTCCCTCCTCGAAACGCCTAACTTTTACCATTACATGTCTGCTTATAACAACCTTGAGATCACTGCTTCGCTTCGTAGTCGTGGGTTAGACGACCGCAATAGTGTATTGCAACAAGTAGGGCTCTTTGAGCGCAGGCATAGTAAATTTCAGGAGTTTTCACTAGGCATGAAGCAGCGTTTAGCTATAGGTGCTGCTCTTTTGGGCAATCCTAAAGTATTGGTGCTGGACGAACCAACCAATGGTCTTGACCCAGCAGGTATTGCCGAAATTCGGCAGCTTATTCGCACCCTTAGCAGTCAGGGTATTACCATCATCATAGCCAGTCACCTGCTCGATGAAGTAGAGAAAATATGCACTCATGTTGCTATCCTAAAGCAGGGCAATTTACTGCTGCATGGTCCTGTAGATGAGGTGCTACGCCAAGAAGATTGGATAGAACTTCGTGCCAACGATATGGCCGCTTTGCAACAGGCGCTGCTTACCTTGCCAGGTTCTGTTGCACCTTCGTTCAGGATAGTAGATGGCCTCTTGCAGCTCACAGGTGCTCAGGGTATTACACCATCCATGGTCAATGAGCATTGTATGGCACAGGGCGTAGTGCTTACGCACCTTGTGCTCCGAAAGAAAAGTCTTGAAACCAGATTTATGGAACTCATCAATAAGTAACCCCCTTATGCGCTCACTGCTTGCCATAGAATGGCTCAAAATAAAACGTTACCGTACCTTTTGGGTGCTTATAGGTCTATTTATGGTGCTCCTTCCCCTCTGGAACTATCAGATAGCAAAGGGCATCATAAGTATAGGTGGGGGGGATAGCATGGGTGGCATCAATCTACTCAATACAGCTTATTCATTCCCTTCTGTATGGAGCAACATGGGCTTTTGGGCCAGCACCTTCATCACCTTTCTGAGCATACTGGTTATCATTATCACTTCCAATGAGTACACCTATCGCACCCACCGCCAGAATGTAATAGACGGTTGGAGCCGATTGCAGTTTTTTCATGCCAAGGTTATCATGGTAGTAGTGCTTAGTTTGTTAGCCACAGTATATTTATTCCTAGTAGGTGCTCTTTTTGGCTGGGTCAATTCAGGTTCTCTATCCAATCTATTTTCAGAGTTTTACAAGGTCTTTTACTTCTTTTTACTATCTGTCAATTACTTGGGGCTTGGTTTATTTCTGGCTATAAGCATCAAGCGTAGCGGATTGGCAATAGGGTTGTTTCTTCTATACACCAATTTTGTAGAACACATCCTCAAGGGGATACTTAATAGTAGAGATGGTGCTCCTATTGGCAATTTTCTACCGCTACAAGCTAGCGATGAATTATTACCCTTCCAGCTCATGCAAATGATGAAATCACTTATGCCTTCTAGTGAAACTTTTTCAGATACTACCTATGTTATAGCCACTATTGGTTGGTGTGCAGTGTATTACTTAGCAGGTAGAATACTATTGTTGCGTAGAGATTGGTAGTTATTTCTGTTGCTTTTTTTGGTCAAAAATTATTTTGCTTCATGCTCCAAACCATTAAGGTTTGTTTTCCGTACATGATAGCACTAAACAATTTTTAACCACTTAAATAAAAGCAGAGAAATGAAAAAGATCGTGATGATCGCAGCAATGGCTGTAGTGACAATGACTGGTGCTACTACACACACGTATGCCCAGAAGACAGTAATGGTAGGTGGTGCCGCTATGTACCCCACCAAAAACATAGTAGAAAATGCAGTGAACTCCAAAGACCACACCACGCTGGTAGCAGCAGTAAAAGCAGCAGGCTTGGTAGAAACATTGCAGAGTGCAGGGCCATTCACCGTTTTTGCACCTACCAACGACGCCTTTGGTAAGCTACCAGCAGGTACAGTAGATGGGTTATTAAAGCCTGAGGCAAAAGGTAAACTTACCGCTGTGCTCACTTATCACGTAGTGGCTGGCAATCTTGATGCCAAAGCACTGATGGCTAAAGTAAAAGAAGGGAATGGCACAGCTACCCTGAAAACAGTACAGGGCAATGAGCTTACTTTTATGACCAAAGGCAAAAATCTGATGGTAAAAGATGGTAGTGGTAATGTAGCTACAGTGACCATCAAAGATGTTCGTCAGAGCAATGGTGTGATACATGTAATTGATAAAGTATTGCTTCCATAGTCTTGTTTTTATTGCGTTGTTTGATGTTATATTTGTGGGGGGAAATTCTTCCCCCCTTTTCATGTCAAAGATGCAGGTTACCAGTAAAGAAAGTATTTCGGTATTCGATATATTTAAGATAGGCGTAGGTCCCAGTAGTTCGCACACCCTTGGCCCATGGAGGGCAGCACTCAGGTTTGTAGATAGCATAAAAGCTATAGGTATAGATAAGGTGCAGCACGTCAGGGTATTACTTTATGGCTCTTTAGCCAAGACCGGAAAAGGTCACGGTACTGATGTCGCAGTCATTTTAGGACTGTGTGGCGAAGACCCTGTTACCTTCGACGTTAATCTTATTACACCTCGTATAGCTCAGATAAGTGAAGAGAAACAAATGATGCTAGGAGGCGAATTGTCTATTCCCTTCAATCCTGCAGTAGATGTTGCCTTCCTCATGACAGAGAGTTTGCAGTACCATCCCAATGCACTTACATTTCTATGCTCCTTCAGCGACGGTCAGGAGATAGCCGAAACCTACTATTCTATAGGTGGTGGTTTTGTGGTGAAGGAAGGAGAAGAAGGTGGTGGAGGCAACTTCGTTCATTTGCCTTACCCTATAGAGAAATCTGAATACCTATTGGCTGCTTGTAAGAAAACAGGCTTAAGTGTATCGGGTGTAGTGATGGAGAATGAAAAAACATGGCGTTCTGAAGCAGACACTCGTAAAGGTGTGCTCAATATTTGGAATGTAATGCGTAGCTGCATTTACAGAGGATGCCATATAGGTGGTGAATTGCCTGGTGGACTTAAAGTTACTCGCAGAGCAGAAGCACTCAACAAAAAACTGATTGGTGATAATACTTACGCTAATTACGATGAGTGGTTGGCAATCATAGCCAATAGCAAACAGACATTCAAAACCACACTCGATTGGGTAAGTTGTTTTGCACTGGCTGTTAATGAAGAAAACGCGTCGTTCAGTAGGGTAGTAACAGCCCCTACCAATGGTGCGGCAGGTGTAGTGCCAGCAGTGCTGCAATACTTTATTGCCTTTTGCGATGGCAATGATGAAGATAAGATCATTAACTTTTTACTCA
>CAMDNC010000010.1 GCA_945902755.1 Flavipsychrobacter stenotrophus | reverse complement strand
ACAGCGGGATTGGGGATGGTGGGAGACGAGGTGGTAGGCTCGGTGCCAGCGGTAGAGATACCATCGGCAGTAGGGCGAACGGCAGATGCCATGCCTACGTTGCCACCCAGGCCGTTGAACTGTGCAGCCTTGACCTGAGCAGCAGACGCACTAGGAGCAACTACAGCCCTTGTGGGTGCGGCAACATTGGGGTGAAAGAGTTCGACAGCCTGCTGGGCGGTCATGTTTTTGATCATGTCGAAGTAGTTATTCTCCGGCACTTTTTTGGTAAACTCTTTGAAGTAAGTGGGTGGAAAATACTTCACAAGATGTCCGTAAGTAACAAATGCGGTATTCTGCGGCACATTGAAACTGAGTGTGGGTGGTGTACCTGTGCTAGGGTACTCTACAAATGGCAGCCGGGAGTTGCAGGAGGGCTGCTTGAACGTAGCCTGCATCTGGGTAATGTCCGTAAGAATCGGATCGATGGGTGATGGCATAATAGATTTTTTGTTTGATTAATAATTTTATCGAAACAAAAATATTGAGTATTGGTTTTATAAAAAATGGGTATTTATACCCATTTTTTATCTCGGAGAATTTCCGTATTGATATGCTACTTGTACCATGTTAGCAGCATTAAATTTTTTAAGAATGTTGCTTTTGTGTTTATCAACTGTTTTGACTTCGATGAAAAGTAATGCAGCGATTTCTTTACTACATTTTCCTAAGCAGCATAGTTCTAGAATAGAAAGTTGTCTTTTGGTGAGATTTTGTGCCATAGTGTATAAGGAATTGAGAAATAGGATAAAATTTGTGTATCGAATTTATTGCTTATTCCTGATATGTGCAATGATTAAAATGTTAACAGTATTGTGTTTATTGTTAATGTAGTTTAGGTTTAATTGTAAGTAGTTGATTTTCAATGATGTATTGTTTTAAGAGCAAAGCTCCTCACAGCCCCGCCCGTACAAGTGAGTGACGCAATGCCCGATGCTAGTAGTGCTGAGGCTGGTGACCAAAAGAAGAAATGGGGTGAAAAAGTGGTAGCTGAAGGTGGGTTGAAAAGGGGCTAAATGTGGGTTTTGTATTAGTTTAGTTCGTAAGGAACGTTGACACAATAAAATACACCATCTTACTTGCTCTTTTCCATTTTTTCTGCAACATAAAACCTTTATCCCGAATGAAGGGACTCAGTTTTTCTGTCTTGAAAAAAAGTAAAATAGCTGCGCAATATTGTGTATTTTATTGTGTCAACGTTCCTAACTTTGTGGTATGCAAGTGATAAATGGTGTATCGACCCGTACGCAGCATCTACTAGAGCTGGAAGATAAATATGGTGCTCATAATTATCATCCGCTACCTGTGGTGCTAAGCAAGGGTAGGGGTGTGTATGTATGGGATGTGGAGGATAAGCGGTATTACGACTTTTTGTCGGGGTACTCGGCTATCAATCAGGGGCATTGTCACCCTCGTATCATAGAGGTTTTTTTGGAGCAGGCACAGCGGCTGACGTTGACATCGCGTGCGTTTCATAATGATGTGTTGGGGGAGTTTGCGGAGTATATTACTCGGTTTTTTGGGTATGACAAGGTGCTACCTATGAACACTGGTGTGGAAGCGGTGGAGACCGGGCTGAAACTGGCCAGGCGCTGGGGATATGAGGTGAAGGGTGTGCCGGCGGGCAAGGCGAAGGTGATATGCTGTGCTGACAACTTTCATGGGCGTACTATCAATGTAATATCGTTTAGTACGGATACGGATTCGAGAAGGGATTTTGGGCCGTTTACACCGGGCTATGAGATAATACCGTATAACGACATCGATGCACTGAAGTTGGCGCTGCAAGACCCGAATGTGGTGGGTTTTCTGGTGGAGCCGATACAGGGTGAGGCTGGTGTGGTGGTGCCTCATGATGGGTATCTGGCGGCTGCGGCTGCACTGTGCAAGGAGGCTAATGTGCTGCTGATAGCTGATGAGATACAAACAGGGCTGTCGCGTACTGGCAAAATGCTGGCTTGTGACCACGAAAATGTAAGACCGGATATAGTGTTGCTAGGTAAGGCTTTGTCGGGCGGCACAATGCCAGTATCGGCGGTGCTGGCTGATGATGAAATAATGATGACGATAAAACCGGGCGAGCATGGGTCGACGTATGGTGGTAATCCGCTGGCGTGCAGGGTGGCTATGGCTGCACTGCAGGTGCTGGTGGATGAGGACATGGCGGCGAACTCGGCAATGCAGGGGGCGAGGCTGAGGGCTGGTCTGCTAGACTTACAACACCCGAATATAGCTGTGGTGAGGGGCAAGGGACTGTTTAACGCAATAGTGATAGACCACCCTAATAAAGATGCTGCATGGGAGATATGTATGGAAATGAAAGAAAATGGGCTGCTAGCCAAACCTACGCATGGCGACAGGATACGTTTTGCACCACCATTGCTGATAAACAGTGCGCAGATAGATGAGTGTATAGGCATCATAAAAAAGAGCATGGAGCGGCTGTAATAGGGATACATAAACTACAACAAAACGACATAGGGTAGCCTGTGTCGTTTTTTGTTTTTTGGGGATAAAAAATTAATATCTTTTCTGTTAGATTTCCTTAAAACTGTAGCAAGGCTGACATATAATAAGTATTTTTGTAGCCATCATTTCAATGGTTTGATAATATAATCTGACATATAAAATCTAGTATTGCTATAACATACTCACAACGCATAGTCTATGAAAAAACTTACACTCAGCCTTTCACTACTACTAACGATACTACATGCTGCAGTGGCGCAGCAACCAGTGATAACATCGCTGAGTATGCTGGCTGCCAACCCTGGTGCTGCAGTGACGGTAAACGGAACGGGATTTAATGCAACTGCGGCTAACAACATAGTATACTTTGGTGCTACGAGGGCCACAGTAACGGCAGCTACAGCTACAGCACTGACGGTAAGTGTGCCTGCGGGTGCAACTTACAACAATGTGAGTGTAAATAATACGGCATCGGCACTGACGGGCTACTCGCAGTATCCGTTTCTGCCAACGTATGACAATAGTGGTTTTGTGCCCAATACGGTGAATTTTGGGAGTGGGGTAGATTTTGCGGCATCGAGTGGGCCAGAGGGTGTGGCCATTGCAGATATAGATGGTGATGGTAAGAGTGAACTGATAGTAGCCAACAAAACAGCAGGCAATGTGGCTGTGTATAGAAATACTAGTACTGCGGGCAGTATAAGTGTATCGTCGTTTGCAGCGCCAGTGGCAGTTACAACGGGTAGTAATCCTTTTTGTGTAGCTGTGGGTGATGTAGATGGAGATGGTAAAAAAGACATAGTTGTAACTAATCAAGGGTCGAGTACTGTATCGGTTTTTAGGAATATAGCCACGTCGGGCGCCATAACTTTAGGTTCTTTTGGTGCGAGGGTAGATTTTGTAACAGGACTAACACCGTTTAATGTGGTGCTAGCCGACCTAGATGGAGATGGAAAACCAGAAATGGTGGTGACCAATAAGGATGCAGCAACGATATCGGTACTGAGAAACACGGCGACAGCAGGTGTAATTAACAGTAGTTCATTTGCTGCAAAGGTAGACTATGCTGCACCAGCAGATGTATGGGGGCTAGCAGTAGGTGACGTGGATGGTGATGCTAAGGTAGATGTAGTGGTAACCGGAAGTACTGGTAATACAGTGGCGGTGTATAGGAATACCAGTAGTACAGGAGTGATAGACGCAAGTACACTGGCAGGATTTGTAGGGTATACAACAGCTACTTTGCCGACAAGTGTGGCAGTAAGCGATGTAGATGGCGACGGTAAAAGTGATCTGTTGGTGGCTAATAATACGAGTAACTCAGTATCGGTGTTGCGCAACACTAGCACAACAGGGGTAATAGATGCAAGTTCTTTTGCGGCAAAAGTGGATTTTGCTACTGGAACAGCTCCTAGAACAATAGCGGTGGGCGATGTGAATGGAGATGGAAAACCAGATATGGTGACTGCAAACCTAAGCGGTAACAATGCCTCTGTACTGAGGAATGTGAGTACATCGGGCAGTATAGTTGCAGGGTCTTTTGCAACTGCGGTGAATTATGGAACGGCCAATCAGCCAAACGGATTGGCAATAGGTGATGTGGACAATGATGGCAAACCAGAGATTGTAACTGCGAATGTAAGTGGTTCCTTAACCGTACTGCGGAACAATCCGATACAACCTAATACGGGTGTGGCTGCTGTATGTGTGGGTGGTAATACTACACTGAACAATGCTACAGGTGGTGGAACATGGAGTTCGGCAAATACATTTTTTGCGACCATCAATACTTCGGGATTGGTAACTGGTGTATCTGTAGGTACTGTGACACTGAGTTATAGTCTGCCTGGAGGTGTGGCAACAACGGTAGTAACAGTAAGTGCAGCACCTGCTGCTGGTACCATAACAGGTACTGGTGTAGTGTGTGTGGGTAGCAATATAACGTTGACCAATGCTACTACGGGTGGTGTGTGGTCGTCGTCGAACACGGCTGTGGGAACAATAGGGACATCGGGCATAGTGACGGGTATTGCTGCAGGAACGACCACGATATCTTATGCTGTAACGAACGCTTGTGCTACAGCGGTGACAAGTAGGATAGTAACTGTGAATGCGTTGCCAGATGCGATAGCTGGCACGCTGAGTATATGTGTATCAGGGATATCGACATTGACGACCGCCACTACAGGTGTGACGTGGAGTACTGCCGACCCCTCTATAGCCACTGTGGGCTCGCTGACAGGCGATGTGTCGGGAGTTAGTGCTGGGATAGTAGCTATAGACTGCCATATAACTGCTACTGGATGTAGCCGAAGTGTGAATGTGACCGTAAATCCGTTTCCGGCTTCTATAAGTGGTGCATCTAGCGTATGTGTGGGAGCGACGACCGCGTTTACAAATGCTACATCAGGTGGCTCTTGGAGTAGTACAAATCCGCTAGTGGCAGATATAGATGCGAGCAGTGGTGTGGTGACGGGTTTAACGTCTGGGACATCGATCATACTGTATTCTTTGCCTACGGGTTGTGGTACATCGAGATCTGTAACAGTGAACGCTGCACCAGCTGCTATAGGAGGTGTACTGACATCGTGTATAGGTGTGGCTACAACACTTACGAATGACACAACTGGTGGTGCGTGGACTAGTAGCGATGTAACGGTGGCTACAGTAGGGACAGGAAGTGGTGTGGTGACAGGTGTAGCTACTGGTACTGTAACAATAAGTTATGCGATATCGACAGGCTGCCATAGGGCAGTTATTTATACAGTGAATGCAGTGCCGGCAGCAATAGGTGGAACATTGGTGGTGTGTCAGGGTACGTCAACTACACTGACTAACAGTGTACTAGGCGGTACATGGAACAGTAGCACGGGTGCAATAGCTACTATAGGTAGTGCTACGGGTATGGTGACTGCAGTGAGCGCTGGTACAACAGCTGTCAGCTACACTACTACACCGGGATGTTTTGCTACAAGTGTTGTGACGGTGAATACATTGGCTACTCCTGTTACAGGCGTATTAGTATTATGTGCCGGTGATACTGCAACATTAGCGAATGCAACAAGCAGTGGCACATGGAGCAGCAGCAGTACAGCGGTTGCAACGGTCAACGCTATAACAGGATTCATGACGGGCGTAGGAGCGGGCACAGCAACGATTAGCTATACTGTAGCAACAGGATGTTTTACAACTTCTGTTGTAACTATTAATCCTTTGCCAATGGCTGGTACTTTAAGTGGAACACCATCGGTGTGTGTGGGAAACATAAGAACGCTGAGCAGCAGTGCTACTGGAGGCGTATGGTCATCGAGCAATACGACTGTTGCTACGGTGGGCACTTCGGGTATTGTGGTGGGCGTAGCTGCAGGAACTTCGATCATATCTTACACAGTAACTAATGTATGTGGGGTTGCTGCTACTTCAGTTATTGTAACTGTAACGGCTTTGCCAGATACAGGGGTTATATCTGGCTTTACTTCGGTGTGTGCGGGTAGCAGTATTACGTTATCACATTCACTAGGCGGTGGCAGCTGGTCGTCGACAAATACGCTGGCAGCAACTATAACCAGCACTGGAATTGTGACGGCTATAGACCCGGGCACAACTACTATATCGTATACAAGAACAAACGTATGCGGAAGTGTAGCCGCTACTAGCATAGTGACAGTGAACCCATTGCCTGCATTGATAACTGGAACAACTTCTGTATGTGCTGGTAGTAGTACAACATTGGCTAGTGCAACAGCGGGTGGAACATGGAGCAGTGCACATGCCACAGCAACAGTTGGTACTGGTACAGGTGTTGTGACTGGTGTAGCCGCTGGCACTGCTCGAATCAGTTATACTTTGTCGATAGGCTGTTTTAGAACAACAACTGTTACTGTAAGCACTATTCCTGCACCTATACTAGGTGTGCCTAATGTTTGTGTAGGAAGTACCAGATTGTATACTAATGCAACACCTGGAGGCGTATGGGTAAGTAGTAATACTGCAGTGGCGCCATTGTCGGTACCCACATCAGGTACAGTGATAGGAGCATCAGCGGGTACCGCATCGATAAGCTATATTATATCAAACGGTTGTAGCAGAGTGGTGGAAGTAACTGTTAATCCTACCCCTAGTACTATAAGTGGTACACTGGTACTATGCTCGGGCGATACCGCAACTTTGTCTAGTAACATATCGGGTGGTACATGGGTGATTACCTTAACTGGGAGAGCAACAGTAGGATATACAACAGGGTTGCTTACCGGTATTTCGGGAGGTACCTCCCGAATAACTTATACTACCGCTGGCGGATGTAGCCTAACTGCTGTAGTCACGGTCAATGCTACTCCGATGGCAATAGTGGGAAGTAACTCTGTATGTGAGGGATCTACTACACCACTTAGTTCGCCCACA
The DNA here is from genome assembly GCA_945902755.1 of Flavipsychrobacter stenotrophus. GTDB lineage: Bacteria > Bacteroidota > Bacteroidia > Chitinophagales > Chitinophagaceae > Nemorincola > Nemorincola stenotropha_A. The sequence continues at coordinate 34,355 of CAMDNC010000010.1, read as the reverse complement.
TCAGGGGGGACATGGTCGAGCGCACACCCAACGATAGCTGGCGTGGTGCTAGGTACTGGTGTAACAGCAGGTTTGTCGGCAGGTACGGCTTTAATTTCTTATAGGCTAGCAACGGGTTGTTTCCGTACCAAGGTGGTAACAGTGAATCCATTGCCAGATTCTATTATCGGCGCCACAACAGTATGCACTGGAAATACCACTATCTTGATGGGGTATCCATCTGGAGGTGCCTGGACTTCAAGTAACACGGCTAGAGCGACTGTATCTGGGTTGGTAGCTGGCGGTGCTGTAACCGGGGTTAGCGCTGGCGGTGTTGTAATATCTTATAGCAGAGGAACTTGTCGTAGGCCATACTCAATGACTGTGAATTCTACGCCTGCCAACATTACAGGTACACCATCGGTATGCGTGGGTACAACGACAACGTTAAGCAATGCCACAAGTGGTGGTACATGGCTAAGTGCGAATACTGCGTTAGCTACGGTAGGATCTGTTGCAGGTGTGGTGACTGGTGTATCGTCAGGCACTGTAAGTATATCTTATGTCATGTTGGTAACTGGCTGTAGATCTACCGTAAATGTTACAGTACATAACAATCCTTCGTCAATTTCTGGATCTACTCTTATATGTCAGGGCACAACATCAACATTAGGTAGTACTCCTTTTGGAGGAACATGGACGAGTAGTAATTTGGCGATAGCAACAGTTAATCCTTCCACTGGTCTTGTTTCTGGATTAACAGCAGGAACTGCTAGGATAACCTATAGATTGGGTACTGGATGTATTAATACTATAGTGGTAACAATTAATCCATTAGCATCAGCTGGCAGCCTGTCAGGACCAAGTGGTGTATGTCCTGCAGCGGTGTTTAGCCTAACACCTAGTGTGGCGGGTGGTACATGGAGTACATCTACGGGCAATGTATCGGTAACGACAGGAGGGCTAGTTACTGGCATTACTGCTGGAGTGGATACTGTAAAATATACAGTAACAACTGGTTGTGGAAGCAATGTAGCTAGACACCCAGTAACCGTTTACAGCAGACCTGATTCAGGTGTAATAACAGGTAATACTAATGTGTGTTTGGGACAAGATGGATTACTAGGAAATGATGTGGCTGGCGGTGTGTGGAGTAGTGCCAATACTGGTGTAGCTACTGTATCTGCGAGTGGTGTGCTAGCCGGAGTGTCGTTGGGAACAGCATTGATATCCTACACAGTGTCTAATTTGTGCGGTAGTGCGACTACTACAACTACTGTAACGGTAATACCATTGACCATTGATGCAGGCAATATAATAGGTAAAGATTCAGTTTGTGATGGGGATACGATATTACTAAACGCTACTGTAGCAGGTGGTGTGTGGAGTAGTAGTAACACACTGATAGCAGGTATCACTACTGCGGGAGTGGTGACAGGGGTAACACCTGGTACTGCTACCATAAAATATATAGTAGTAGGACAATGCGCTGCTGATACCGCGCAACTTGTAGTAACTGTGAAATCAGTGTTTGATTGTTTTACGTCTGTAGATCCAGTAAAGGATTTAGAAAAATCTGTAACTATTTATCCTAATCCTACAACTGGTAGCTTTGTAGTTTCGACGCAGGTACCAGGGACTTTATCTGTATGGAGCATAGATGGTAAATTGGTGTTCAATAAAGCTATAGCAGATAAGGAAACATCAATAGTCCTGCCAGCTGGGATAACCTCTGGTATCTATGTTAGTAGGTTTACGGATATTGAGGGCAACTCTACAGTAGTAAGATTGAATTACCAGCCTTAATATAGGTATTGGAAAGACTTTAGTTTTGGTTTTATGGTAGGTATCTCATTTACTAAGAGATACCTACTGTTGTTTTATTAATTTGGCTACAAAAAGCTGGAGCAATGATGGATATGGTGTTGTATAAAAACCTTTTTATTTTGGGCTTTGGTTGACTCTCAAGTAAAGAACTTTAGGTATTTAATGCCCTACATTTGTAAGCCAAAATCTGCATATAAACTTGAATGCTACACATAATACCCAATTGGTAAAAAACGAGGCTTTGCGGCTGGGGTTTATGTCGTGTGGGGTGGCTGTAGCAACGCAGCTTGATGATGATGCTAGGCGGCTGGAACGGTGGCTGGCTAACGGACGTAATGCAGGTATGGAATATATGGAGCGAAATTTTGATTTGCGCATAGACCCTCGCAAATTGGTGCCCGGTGCTAAGTCGGTTATTACTTTATTGCTCAATTATTTTCCGGAGGCTACACAACTTACCGAGGCCCCGAAGATTGCTAAGTATGCATATGGAATTGATTATCATTTTGTTATAAGAGATAAGTTGAATGAATTGTTAGGGTATGTCAATACTCATATTGGTGCTGTAGAAGGAAGGGGATTTGTGGATAGTGCACCTGTGCTGGAGCGTAGCTGGGCTGTGCGCAGTGGGCTGGGGTGGGTAGGTAAAAACGGCAACCTGCTGACCAAGAGTAATGGATCATTTTTCTTTATAGCTACCTTAATTACTGATCTTGATTTGGTGCCTGATAATCCGTTTGAAACCAATCATTGTGGTACCTGCACTAGATGCATAGATGAATGCCCCACAGATGCGATAGTATCGCCTACCATCATTGATGCGGGCAAGTGTATCTCTTACCTTACCATAGAGCTGAAAGATGCGCTAATACCTAGTGAAATGCACAGCAAAATGGATGGTTGGATGTTTGGGTGTGATGTGTGTCAGGATGTGTGCCCCTGGAACAAATTTTCTAAACAACATACTGAATCAGCGTTTACACCTATTCCGCAAATACTAAACCTTGAGAAAAGTGAATGGGAGGAAATGACTGAAGATGCTTTCCGTAAAATATTCAAAAATTCTCCTCTTAAACGTACTAAGTGGAAAGGTATACAGAGAAATCTGTTGGCTATCAAAGAATACAAATCTTAAAGTGAAGTTTATCGGTATTGTTTTTGTTTTTATTTGCATTGGTCGATTTAGGAGAAATAGTTTTTGCAAATCAATATAAAGAGATGATATTTTTTAATAAAACAAGTATGTCAAGTTTGTTTTGTGGTGTGGTGAAAAATCGGAAATTTAATATAATATAGCATCTGTTTTCATATTTTTGCATATTGTGTAATTAAGTTTAATAGAGAAGCAATGCGAAATTATATTTCTATCGTTATTGTGGCCATAGCCGTTATTGTACTGGCATGTATTTTAGGAAGCTCTTATACATATAAGTACAAAAATAGAAATAGAGTAAGTGTGGCAGGAAGTGCCTACTACAACTTTACTGCTGATTTAATTGTGTGGTCAGCATCGGTAGAGTGTGCATCGATGGACATTAAAAGTGCTTACCTTAAGCTGAAAAATGATGACCAACAAATTTTGGATTATTTGAAACGTAATGGAATTAAGGAACAAGAAATTGTTTTTTCATCGATATCGAGTGATAAAATCTTTGAGGAGACCTATAATGTAGAAGGAAGACAGACAGGAAGAATATTTAAAGGATATAAGTTAAATCAGTCAGTAAAAGTTGAATCAACGAGTATTGATAAAGTTGAAAAAATATCGCGTGAGATTACAGAACTATTGCAACAGGGAATAGAACTAAGTTCTGAGGAGCCATTGTACTATTATACTAAACTTGCAGATTTAAAAATTGATCTTTTGGCTAAAGCATCTGCTGACGCATATAACAGAGCGCAAACTATAGCTAAAAATGCACACAGTAAGCTGGGTGAGTTGAAAGAAGCTAATATGGGTGTTTTTCAGATTACAGGTCAGTATAGTAATGAGAGTTTTACGTATAGCGGTACTTTTAATACATCGAGTAAGAACAAAACTGCTAATGTGATTGTTAGAATGGAGTATACTTTGGAGTGAAATGAATGCTGAAAAACACCAATACGCAGTGTTAATGCTTTTCTTATTTTTTTAATTTATAGACGAAAGTATTAGAGATTAGGTGTTATCGTATGGGTACGATATTTATAGGCGCATTCAGCTCAGGCTCTATTATTCTGGTGTTATTATATTAGATAATAGGATTCAGATGTATTAATATATTCCCACACAGCCCCACAAGTACAAGACTTCACGCAATACCCGCTGATAATGATATTGTGGCTTGTAGTCTCAAAAAGATACAGAAAATTATAGCTACAACCTTTGAAACTGTTATGGTTTTAAATGCGAAAATTGTATCTGTTTTGATTGAGATTTTTTTATCACTTTTGTGCTGCAATTTGCTAAAGTAATTATAGGTAAACGGTAGGTTGTATAAGATTGATATATGACAAAACAAACGAAGGCTTACATAGCATTGGTGTTTATATGTGTGGCTTGGGGCACTACTTATTTGGCTATAAGGGTAGGTGTGCGGCATTATCCTGCGTTTCTTTTTGCGGGTGTGAGACAAGTTGTAGCTGGCATTATATTGTTGTCACTTGCATTGCTGTTTAACAGGAAATTTGATTTGACTCGGCAGAATGTTATGCGGCAAATGTGGTTAGGTTTTTTGATGCTGACGATAGGTAATGGTTGTGTGACATGGGCTGAGCAATATGTACCAAGTGGCATTGCTGCATTGTTATGTGCAATGATGCCCATATTTGCGGTGCTTATAAATTTGATGTCAGAGCAAAAAGACAAGTTAAATGCTACGATAGGAGTGGGTATGTTGCTAGGTGTTGTGGGTGTGGGGTTGATATTCAGACAGAACATAGTAGACCTTGGTAAGCCTGAATATCTGAGCGGAATATTATGTATTTTTTTGGCCACATCGGGATGGGCACTAGGTAGCACACTGAATAAGAAGTATGGCAAGGCCGAAAATCCGTTTTTCAATTCAGGTTTGCAATTGTTGTTTGGTGGGGTGTTTATGCTATTTATTAGTCCGATAACTGATGACTACACTGGTATGCAACTTTGGAATATGGAGGGTTTGCTATCGCTGGGGTATTTGATTGTATTTGGGTCGGTGCTGGCTTATGCGGCGTATATGTATGTGCTGGATGTGCTGCCTGTGGGTGTAGCTACAATATATGCTTACATAAATCCGTTGATAGCAGTGTTGGCAGGTGCAATACTATTGCATGAACCATTAAATATATTTATAGGGTTGGCTTTTCTTACGATTGTGATAAGTGTGTTTACTGTGAACATGGGGTACAGACAACAGCGGAAAACGGATCAGAAAAACATGAGTGCGCCAATAGCGGACGTTGCAGAATAGAGTAATATGCAGAGAATAAATTGGCAGTTGTAGTTTATATAAATTTAAAAAATATAATAATATGGGACACCCAATAACTGTGAGCAAAAGTGCCGATCGCACAGTGACTGATACAAAATCTGTGCCATTTGGCATGGTGCCGACAACGCATATGTTTATGGCCAGCTATAGAGATGGTGCATGGCAGGATAGCCGTATAGTGCCATTTCAGGACCTTGTATTGAGCCCACTGGCATTGTGTTTGCACTACGGTCAGACTGTATTTGAAGGTATGAAGGCTTATGTGATGAACACTGGTGATATAAATGTGTTCAGGATGGAAAAGCACCATGACAGGTTCAACAAATCGTTAGTGCGTATGTGTATGCCAACTGTGCCTAAGGAGCTGTTTTATGGGGCTATAGAGGAGCTAGTGCGTGTAGATGCAGACTGGGTTCCTATAGATGGTTCGTTATATATAAGACCCTTTATGATAGCAACCGAAGGCAGAATTGGTGTGAAGATTGCCGACGAATATCTAATGATGGTTGTGTGCAGTCCGGCATATCAGTATTATACCCAACCTCTGAGGGTGAAGGTGGAAACAAAATATGTAAGAGCTGCGGAGGGCGGGACAGGAGCTGCAAAATGTGGTGGTAATTATGGCGGGGCGTTTTATCCTACCAATTTGGCAAAAGAGCAGGGTTTTGATCAGGTATTGTGGACGGATGCGGCGACTCATGAGTTTATAGAAGAGTCTGGTACGATGAATGCTATGTTTGTGATAGATGATGTACTGATAACACCAGCACTGAGTGGATCAATACTAGATGGGGTGACACGAGATAGCCTAATATCAATAGCCGCAGATAAAGGCATAAAGCTAGAGGTAAGACCGATAAAGTATAGTGAGTTAGTAGAGGCGTTTGATGCTGGAAAGCGAGTAGAAGCATTTGGTGCGGGAACAGCTGCTGTGGTGGCTCCCATATCCGTTATCTCTATAAATGGTGTAAACTACAATTGCTATACTGGTGAGGATGCTGTGATGTATAGGCTGCGTAATTATCTGCTAGGAATAAGGAAAGGAGATGTGCCAGATACCCATGGCTGGAATCATGTAATATGAAAAATATACAGTATGGAACCGATAACTGTAGACTTCAATGGATATGTATTGACCACCGATAGATCTCAGATGATTATTGCTGATATTTATAAATGGCTGAGTGTAGAAGCTTACTGGTGTAAAGGAATTCCCTTTGAGACTGTTGTGAATGCTGTATCTAATTCTCACTGTATAGGTGTGCTACATCAAGGTAGATAAATAGCATTTGCCAGACTTGTTACAGATTATGCCACCTTTGCGTATTTGGCAGATGTATATGTGCAAATGGAGCATAAGGGATTGGGGTTAAGTAAAAAAATGATAGAAGTACTTTTGGGTCAAGATTGGGTGAAGGGATTGAGGAGAATAATGCTATCGACTATAGGTGCGCATGAATTGTACAGAAAGTATGAGTTTAAAGAATGCCGCTATCCAGATAGGCTGATGGAGATACTGAAATCGCCAGATATGTATAGTCAGGTGCAATGATATTGTGTACTTGAAATGTTTGTGCGATATGCCAAAACAATAAATTAGTTTTGCAAGTGACAGTTAGGAAGATGAAAAATAAATCCTTTCTTTTGGATTTTTTATTCATAAATCGTAATGCTATTGTTATAATTATTCAATTAATAGTTGTTTTGCTCGATAAAAATAATAAAATACAACAAGAAGAAAAAGCAGTACTGGTGGGTCTTATATATAAAGAACAAACCGAGGTACTAACAAAAGAATATTTGTTAGAACTTGCTTTTTTGGCTGAAACTGCTGGTGCGGTAGCCGTGAAAACTTTTATGCAGAAACTGCCTAGACCAGATAGTAAAACATTTGTGGGAAAGGGTAAACTAGAGGAGATAAAAGAATATGTTCATGCCAAAGGTATCAGTTTAGTGATATTTGATGATGAACTTACAGGGTCTCAGATAGGTAATATAACCGATGTGCTGGGCGTGAAAACGATAGACAGAAGTGATTTGATATTAGACATATTTGCCAGTAGAGCTAAAACTGCACAGGCTAAAGTGCAGGTGGAATTGGCTCAGTACCAGTACTTACTACCTAGACTAAAAGGTATGTGGAAACACCTAGAACGACAGGGTGGTGGTATAGGTAGCCGTGGACCGGGAGAGACGGAAATAGAAACAGATAGACGACTGGTAAAAGACAAAATTTCTTTGCTGCGCAAGCGCCTAAGTGAAATAGATAGACAGGCTATTACGCAACGCAAGGAGAGGGGAGAGTATATAAGAGTAGCATTTGTAGGCTATACCAATGTGGGTAAAAGCACATTGATGACCATACTAAGTAAGTCGGAGGTATTTGCAGAGAATAAGCTATTTGCGACTTTGGATACTACTACCAGAAAGGTTGTATACGAGCAAACACCTTTTTTGCTGAGTGATACGGTGGGTTTTATCAGGAAGTTACCTCACCATCTGGTAGAGAGTTTTAAGAGTACGCTAGATGAGGTGCGCGAAGCAGATTGCTTGCTCCATGTAGTGGATGTATCGCATCCGGGATATGAAGATCAAATGGGTGTGGTGAATAAAACGCTACAGGAATTGGGCGCTTTTGACAAACCTATGCTCACTATTTTCAATAAAATGGATTTGTATGAGCAACAGGTTTTTGACCCTTGGCTAGACGATGAGGTGAAGAATGATATGTTGACACAGTTGGAACATCGCTGGCAAGGTATTACTAACAACTCTTCGATATTTGTATCTGCAACTGAACGTAGGAATCTGGATGGATTGAGAAACACTATATTGAGTAGGGTAAAAAAGTTGTATCAGGAGCGATATCCATACTTGACGAAGTTTTATTGATATCAGTATAGGTATTTTTATAAATTAATCAGCCGAAGATAGCTAGTAGAGCATCTTCGGCTGATTTGTTTTAATGAAGTATCACAATATTACGGTTGGTACAAAATTCTTACTATTTTTTGAGTGCCATCATTGGCTATGAACTGACAAACATAGTAACCCGCAGAGAGGGTGTTGGGTAGTGTGATGCTGGTAGTGGCATCTGTAATGGTGCGAGATTCTATCATTCTGCCGTCCGTAGTATAGATGTTGATAGTACCTATATTATCGGTAGTTATGGTTATATTACCAGAGGTTGGGTTAGGGAATACCGAGAAATTATTGCAATTTTCAGTAATTGTCACCGGCGTTACAATTTCGTTTTTGGGTGCTACAATAGTCATACCTTTTGTTTTGAAACAACCAGTACTCATGACGTAACTAATGGTGGCAGTACCTGCGCTGATGCCGTTTACTACACCTGTGGTAATATTGATGGTAGCTATGCTGGTGTAATTACTGCTCCATGTGCCGCCTGGTGTTGTATTGGTAAGGGTGGTTGTGGCACCGGTAGCAACTACAGTATCGCCTGTTATACTGGCTGGGGTTGGGTTTACTGTTATATTTCTTTTGGAGGAACAACTGTAGCTGTTGGTGTAGCTGATAGTAGCTGTTCCGCTGTTTATTCCAGTTATTTCACCACTGCTATTGATAGTAGCTACTGATGGACTGCTGCTGCTCCACGTAGCACCTGTAGTGCCACAAAGGAAAGTAGTAGTGTTGCCAGTACATATATTGGTAGAACCACCATAGATAGGTGAGGGCATTGGGTTTACTGTAACAAGCGCTGTTCTATTGCATCCTGTAGGTAGTGTATAGGTAACCACGCTTAGCGAAATGCTGCCATAGCTAACAATTACAGCGTTCATATCGCCGGTAGAAGCATTGATGGTAAAGACTGAGGTGTTGCTGCTGAGCCATGTGCCACCTGCTGGGCTGCCGACTAAAGTAGCTGTGCTACCAGCACAAAGATTGCTAGGAGTAGTAAAGGTGTTAGGGAGCGGATTAATGGTAACCTGACGAGTAGTGTAGCAGTTAGCAGCATTTCTGAAAGTAATGGTAGCATTGCCTGCGTTAATGCCTGTTACTGTTCCTAGATAGTTTACAGAAGCTACAGAAGTGTTGCTACTGGACCAAGATCCACTCACATTTGTAAGAGCCGTAGTACCGCCTCCTGCGCAGGTCACTCCTGCTCCTGTAATAGCCTCTGGTAGCGCATTTACTGTTACCTCGGCTGTTCTGGTACAACCCGATGATGTGTACGTTACTACTGCTGTGCCGCTTGATACACCACTCACAATGCCCGTAGTAGTGCCTACTGAAGCTATACCATCTGCAGATGAGCTCCATGTGCCACCAGATGGTGTACTACTTAAGGTAGTCGTAGCTCCAATACACACACTGCGGGTGCCCGTAACTAGTGAGGGTATAGCATTTACTGTAACAATTGCTGTTTCATATGCAGTACAACCAGCACCTGCCGTATAGGTGATTCTAACTGTGCCCGAATTGATACCTGATACAACGCCTGAACTGTTCACAGTTGCTATTGCTGTGTTGCTACTACTCCAGTTTCCACCACTTGGTGTGCTGCCCAATGTTGTGGTGGCTGACACACATACTGTTAGCGTGCCCGTTATAGGTGTTATAGATGGTATTGCACTTACCGTTATACCTGTTGTAGCAACACATCCATAACTGTTGGTATAACTGATAGTACTGGTACCTGCGCCAATACCTGTAACCAAACCAACAGGTGAAATAGTGGCCACTACTGTGTTGGTACTGCTCCATGTAGCACCAGTTGTACTTGAGGATAGTGTTGTAGTGCTTCCTGTACATATACTTGTAATACCTCCTGAAATAACAGAGGGTACCGGATATACAGAAACAATAGCTGTTTTAGAACAACCTGTGGCTAAGGTATTGGTTACTATAGTTGAAGATATACCAGAATTGAACACAATAACTCCGGTTAGCTCGCCTGTGGTAGTATTGATGGTAGCCACCGATGGGTTGCTGATAGACCATGTGCCACCAGATGGGGTAGCTGTAAGTATGGCTGTCTGAGTAGGACAAACCGATGCTGAAACTATAACCGGTAATGGATTTACTGTTACCTCGCGGGAAACATAACAACCGGTGCCAGAATCGTGGAAGGTGATATAGGCATTGCCCGCACTTACACCAGTTACTACTCCGGTGCTGTTTACAGTGGCTATACCTGTGTTGCTGCTGCTCCAAGTACCGCTGCCGCTACTCAGTGTTGTGGTAGCTACCTGGCACAAAAGTGCTGTACCTGAGATGGCTGCTGGTAAAGCTGTGACAGTAACCACTGTTGTTTTGAAACAACCTGCTGCTACGGTATAGGTTATCTCGGAAGTACCGATACCTACCCCAGTAACTACTCCACTATTCACATCGATAGTAGCAACGGCTGGTGTGGCACTAGACCATGTGCCACCAGACAATGGGTAAGTAAGCGTAGTAGTAGTGCCTATACAGGCTGTTTGTGTGCCACCGATAAGCGCCACATTACTGTTGACTGTAACCTGAGATACACTGAAACACGTACTACCTATACGATAGGTAATATTAACTGTTCCGCCACTTATGCCTGATACTAAACCTGTAAGGGTATTGACAGAAGCTATTGAAGCATTGGAAGTACTCCAGGTACCACCAGTATTAGCATTGGCAAGCATTGTAGACTGACCAGTACAAACAGTCAAAGTACCTGTGTTGGCAGGTAATGTACCATTAACAGTGACTACTTTGGTGGCTGCACAGCCCACAGAGTTTGTGTAGCTGATTGTAGTAGTACCTGCGCCCACACCAGTCGTAAACCCACTCAAACCGACTGTAGCTACACCTGGTGTGCTACTGCTCCATGTTTGACCAAGTGTTCCAGATAACAAAGTTGTAGTATCACCCAAACACAAGGCAGTAGTGCCTCCATATATTGGTGAGGGTAATTGTTTAACAGTTACCAATCTGGACGTAGCGCAGCCAGTAGGTAATGTATATGTGATAAAAGCGATAGAAGAACTTGAATAATTATTTATTACAGCAGTAATTACTCCGGTAGTGGCATTTACAGACATTACGGATGCGTCATTACTGCTCCATGTGCCGTCAGGTGATGCTGATGTAAGTGTAGCTGTCTGAGTAGGGCACAATGGTGAGGGTGTGCTGATGGCTGCCGGTAATGGATTCACTGTTACCTCGCGGGCAACATAACAATCGGTGCCAGCAGCGCGGAAGGTGATATTGGCATTGCCCGCACTTACACCTGTTACTAATCCAGTACTGTCAACGGTGGCTATAGTTGTGTTGCTGCTGCTCCAAGTGCCGCTACCATTGCTCAGTGCGGTGGTAGCTGCCTGGCACAAAATTGCTGTTCCTGTGATAGGAGGTGCTAGTGTTGAAACAGTAACCACTGTAGTTGTAAAACAACCGGCAGATATAGTATAGGTAATTTCAGAGGTGCCGATCATAATTCCGGTAACTTCTCCTGAATTGACATCAATAGTAGCTACGGCTGGTGTGGCACTAGACCATGTGCCACCAGACACGGGGTAAGTGAGTGTGGTAGTGGTGCCTAAACACGCTGTTTGTGTGCCACCTATCACAGCTACATTGCTGTTGACAGTAACTTGAGATACACTGAAACATGAACCAACTGTTTGGTATGAAATATTAACTGTTCCTCCACTTATTCCTGATACTAAACCCGTAAGTGAATTGACGGTAGCTATAGAAGCATTAGCTGTACTCCAGGTGCCACCACCTGTAGCATTAGCAAGCATAGTAGTCTGACCAGTACAAACAGTCAAAGTACCGGTGTTGGCAGTTATTAAAGCCGAGACGGTAACCACTGTTGTTTTAAAGCAACCCGCAGCTACAGTATACGTAATCTCGGAGGTGCCGGCAATTACACCTGTAACTTCTCCTGAATTGACATCAATAGTAGCTACTGCTGGTGTAGTGCTAGACCATGTGCCACCCGACACAGGATAAGTAAGTGTGGTAGTAGTGCCTACACATGCTATTTTTGTGCCACCTATCTCAGCCACATTGCTATTGACCGTAACCTGAGATACACTGAAACACGTAACACCTACTAGGTATGTAATATTAACTGTTCCTCCACTTACTCCAGTTACTAAACCTGTAGTGGAATTGACAGTAGCTCTTGAAACATTGGATGTACTCCAGGTACCACCAGGTGTTGCATTAGCAAGCATGGTAGTCTGACCAGTACAAACAGTCAAAGTACCTGAATTTGCAGCCACTATACCACTGACTGTAACTACTTTGGTAGTAGCGCAGCCTAAAGCGTTAGTGTAACTGATGGTACTGGTACCTGATATAATACCCGTAACCAAACCTACAGGCGAAATAGTGGCCACTCCTGTGTTGGTACTGCTCCATGTAGCACCAATTGTACTTGAAGATAATGAAGTAGTACTTCCTGTACATACAGGTATGATACCGCCTGTAATACCAGAGGGTACCGGATTAACAGAAACAACAGCTGTTTTAGAACAACCTGTGGCTAAAGTATTGGTTACTATAGTTGAAGATATACCAGAATTGGAGATAATAACTCCTGTTAACTCGCCTGTGGTAGTATTGATGGTAGCCACCGATGGATTGCTGATAGACCATGTGCCGCCAGAAGGTGTGGCGGTGAGTGTGCTGGTCTGTGCAGGACATACTGATGCAGAGACTATAACCGGTAATGGATTTACTGTTACCTCGCGGGTAACATAACAACCGGTGCCAGAAGCACGGAATGTGATATTGGCATTGCCCGCACTTACACCTGTTACAACTCCACTGCTGTTTACGGTGGCTATACCTGTGTTGCTGCTGCTCCAAGTACCGCTGCCACTACTCAGGGCTGTAGTGGCTGCCTGGCACAAAAGTGCTGTACCTGTGATGGCAGCAGGTAGTGATGTGACAGTAACCACTGTTGTTTTGTAACAACCCGCAGCTAAGGTATAGGTGATGACGGAGGTGCCGATACCTGCTCCGGTAACTGCTCCTGAATTGATATCTATAGTAGCTACGGCTGGTGTGGCACTAGACCATGTACCACCCGATACAGGATAAGTAAGTGTGGTAGTGGTACCTACACATGCTGTTTTTGTGCCACCTATCGCAGCTACATTGCTGTTGACTGTAACCTGAGATACACTGAAACATGTACTACCTATGCGGTATGTAATATTAACTGTTCCGCCACTTACGCCTGATACTAAACCTGTAAGGGTATTGACAGTAGCCCTTGAAGCATTGGAGGTACTCCAAGTGCCACCAGCATTAGCATTAGCAAGCAGGGTAGTCTGACCAGTACAAACAGTCAAAGTACCTGTGTTCGCAGGTACAGTACCATTGACAGTGACTACTTTGGTAGCAGCGCAGCCTGAAGAGTTTGTGTAACTGATAGTACTGGTGCCTGATATAATACCCGTGACCAGACCAATAGGCGATATAGTGGCTACTGCTGGGGTGGTACTGCTCCAGGTAGCACCAGCTGTACTTGAGGACAATGAAATAGTACTTCCTGTACATATACTTATGACACCGCCTGAAATAGCAGAGGGTACAGGATAGACCGAAACCACAGCTGTTTTAGAACAACCTGTAGCTAAGGTATTGGTTACTATAGTTGAAGATATACCAGAATTGTAGACAATAACTCCGGTTAGCTCGCCTGTGGTAGTATTGATGGTAGCCACCGATGGATTGCTGATAGACCATGTGCCGCCAGATGGGGTTGCAGTAAGTGTGGCAGTCTGTGTAGGACAAACTGTTGCAGAGACTATAACCGGTAATGGATTTACTGTTACCTCGCGGGTAACATAACAACCAGTGCCAGAGGCGCGGAAAGTGATATTGGCATTGCCCGCATTTACACCTGTTACAGTACCACTAGTGTTGACGGTAGCTATACCCGTATTGCTGCTCGTCCATGTTCCACTCGCATTTGTAAGAGCTGTAGTGCCACCTCCTGCGCAGGCAACTCCTGTTCCAGTAGTGGGAGCTGGTAGCGCATTTACAGTCACAACGGCTGTTCTGGTACAGCCCGAATATGTGTAAGTTAGTACTGCTGTACCGCTTGCTACGCCGCTTACAATTCCCGTTGTGCTACCCACTGAGGCTATACCGACCGCCGATGAGCTCCATGTGCCTCCAGATGGTGTACTACCCAAGGTTGTTGTAGCGTCTATACACACTGTGCGTGTGCCCGTAATCAGCGACGGTGTGGTGTTAACTGTAATCACATTGGTGACATAGCAGCCACTTGGCGCCCTGTATGACAGTGTGGTAGTGCCCGCATTATATGCCGACACCAAGCCTGAAGTAAGATTTACTGTAGCTTTTGAGATATTGCTGCTCGTCCAGGTGCCGCCGGATGTTGCATTTGAGAATAGTGTGGTAGTACCGGTACATATTGAAGTACTACCTACGCTAGGAGCTACAGCAGCATTGACTGTTAGTGTTCTAGTATTGGCACAACCATTGCTGCTTGTGTAACTTATAGTAGCCACACCAATACCCTGAGCTGTAATTACCCCTCCACTTGTTATTGTAGCTATGCTTGTGTTATTGCTGCTCCAAGTATTACCCAAAGAACCTGACAGAAATGTTGTGGTCTCCCCGACACACAAACTCGTTAATCCTCCGTATATAGGTGCCGGTATGGGATTGACCGTTGGGAACACCACACGAAAGCAACCATTGGGTATAGTATACCTTATCTCTGATAACGATATACTATTATAATCTACCCTCACTGCCGCTATGGCTCCAGTAGTTGTATTAATAGATATTACTGCTGGATTATATGTAGACCAAGTTCCGCCACTAGGTGTAGAGGTAAGGGTGGCTGTGGCGCCAGGGCACATTGCTGTTGCACCAAGTATCGACGTTGGGGCCTCAATCATTGTTATCTCGCGTGTGGCAAAACAGCCTGTAGGTATTACCTGATAACTCATTATTGCAGTACCAACTGTTACCGGTGTGACTAAACCCGCAAATGTATCAATATTAGCTATTGAAATATTACTGCTTGTCCATGTGCCTAGAGGTAAGGAGGCAAACAATGCCAAATCAGCATTCTCACATGTTGTATATATTTCGCCCACACTACTTATTACCGGCAACGGATTAACTGTTACCACTTTTGTTACTGTGGTTGCACAATCGGATCCGTTGGTAACTGTGTAAGAAATGGTAGACGTTCCTGTGTTTACACCTGTCACTATACCAGTTACACCTATTGTGGCGACGGAGGGGGTGCTGCTGGACCATACGCCACCACCTGTACTATTGGATAGTGGAGTAGTAGCATCTTTACACACATTTAGTGTACCCGTTATAGTATCTACTACAGGAAAAGGATTAACCGTAACTACTGCCGTAGCGCTACTCTGACAACCAAAAATATTAGTTAGCGTGTAGGATATTGTAGCGTTGCCTGCTGTTATACCAGAAACAACTCCGCCTGTACCTACAGTGGCTATTGCTGTGTTGCTACTGGTCCAAACTCCACCTGATTGTGCATTTGCAAGAGAAGTGGTACCAGATAAGCAAACTGAAGCCGTACCTGTTATTGTGCCAGCATTAGGAAGTGGGTTGACGGTGACTGAGGTCGTATATATGGTAGCCGGTGTACAACCTGGCTGGCTAGAACCATCTGTTACTGTCAGTGAATATACAGTAGTAACTGTAGGTGTAGCTGTAGGATTGGCAACAACTGATGATGATAAGGATGAACCATTCCATGAGTAGTTTGTAGCACCACCAGCACCATTGGCAGTAAGCGTTACAGTACCACCGTTACAGATAGCGCCACTGTTGGTTGGCGCTGCTGTAGGTGTAGCACTAACTGTCACAGATGTAGTGTACACTGTAGCTGGCGCACAACCTGCATCTGCTGTACCGTCGCTCACTGTTAGTGAGTATACAGTTGGTGAGGGCGGTGTAGCTGTAGGGTTTTCAGTGTTAGTAGCCGATAAGGACGAGCCACTCCATGTATAGGTGTTTGCACCGTTGGCTGGGTTTGCGGTCAGGGTAACAGTACCGCCTACGCAGATATAACCATTGTTGGTTGGGGCTGCTGTTGGTGTAGGACGAACGGTTACTGAAGTAGTATATATGGTAGCTGGTGTACAACCTGGCTGGCTAGAACCATCAGTTACTGTCAGAGAATATACAGTAGTAACGGTAGGCGTAGCTGTAGGATTGGCAACAACTGATGATGATAATGAAGTGCCACTCCATGAGTAAGATGAAGCTCCACCAGCACCGTTTGCAGTTAAAGTTACAGTACCACCATTACAAATTGGACCACTGTTAGTAGGTGCTGCTGTAGGTGCTGCATTAACTGTCACAGACGTAGTGTACACTGTAGCTGGCGCACAACCTGCATCTGCTGTACCGTCGCTCACTGTTAGTGAGTATACAGTTGTTGAGGGCGGTGTAGCTGTAGGGTTTTCAGTGTTAGTAGCTGATAAGGACGAGCCACTCCATATATAGGAGTTAGCTCCATTGGCTGGGTTAGCAGTCAGGGTTACTGTACCGCCTACGCAGATGTAACCATTGTTGGTTGGGGCTGCTGTAGGTGTAGGACGAACGGTAACTGAGGTAGTATACACTGTAGCTGGCGTACAACCAGGCTGGCTAGAACCATCTGTTACAGTAAGAGAATATACAGTAGTAACTGTAGGGGTAGCTGTAGGATTGGCAACAACTGATGATGATAAAGATGAACCACTCCATGAGTAAGATGAAGCTCCACCTGCACCATTGGCAGTAAGCGTTACAGTACCACCGTTACATATGGGACCACTGTTGGTAGGTGCAGCTGTTGGGGTAGTGTTATTAACCGTTACTGAGGTAGTATACACCGTAGCTGGTGAGCAACCTGCATCTGCTGTACCATCGCTTACTGTCAGTGAATAAACAGTAGTTGATGCTGGTGTAGCAGTAGGGTTCTCAGTGTTAGTTGCTGACAATAATGAGCCACTCCATGTGTAGGTGTTTGCACCATTGGCTGGGTTAGCAGTTAGGGTTACTGTGCCGCCTACGCAGATGTAACCATTGTTGGTTGGGGCTGCTGTCGGTGTAGGACGAACGGTTACTGAAGTAGTATATATGGTAGCTGGCGAACAACCAGGCAGGCCTGAACCATCTGTTACAGTCAGAGAATATACAGTAGTAACTGTAGGTGTAGCTGTAGGATTAGCAACAACTGATGATGATAATGACGGACCACTCCATGAGTAAGTTGAAGCTCCACCAGCACCGTTTGCAGTTAGCGTTACTGTACCACCATTACAAATTGGACCACTGTTGGTAGGGGCTGCTGTGGGGGTAGTGTTAACCGTTACTGAGGTAGTATATATGGTAGCTGGTGTACAACCTGGCTGGCTAGAACCATCAGTTACTGTCAGTGAATACACAGTAGTAACTGTAGGAGTAGCTGTAGGATTGGCAACAATTGAAGATGATAAAGATGAACCACTCCAAGAGTAAGCACTTGCTCCACCTGCGCCATTGGCAGTTAGTGTTACTGTACCACCGTTACAAATTGTACCACTGTTAGTAGGTGCTGCTGTTGGGGTAGCATTAACTGTTACTGAGGTAGTGTACACTGTAGAAGGCGCACAACCTGCATCTGCTGTACCGTCGCTCACTGTCAGTGAGTATACAGTTGTTGAGATCGGTGTTGCAGTTGGGTTAGCAGTGTTAGTGGCCGACAATGATGAGCCACTCCATGTGTATGTGTTTGCACCGTTGGCTGGGTTAGCAGTCAGGGTTACTGTACCGCCTACGCAGATATAACCATTGTTGGTTGGGGCTGCTGTAGGTGTAGGACGAACGGTAACTGAGGTAGTATATATGGTAGCTGGTGAACAACCAGGCTGTGTTGAACCGTCTGTTACAGTTAATGAATACACAGTAGTAACTGTAGGTGTAGCGGTAGGATTGGCAACTACTGACGACGATAAAGATGAACCACTCCAAGTGTAAGCACTTGCTCCACCTGCACCGTTGGCTGTCAATGTTACAGTACCACCGTTACAGATAGGGCCACTGTTGGTAGGTGCTGCTGTGGGGGTGGAGTTAACTGTTACTGAGGTAGTATATATGGTAGCTGGTGAACAACCTGCATCTGCTGTACCATCGCTTACTGTCAGTGAGTATACAGTTGTTGAGATCGGTGTTGCAGTTGGGTTAGCAGTGTTAGTAGCCGACAATGACGAGCCACTCCATGTATAAGTGTTTGCTCCGTTGGCTGGGTTTGCGGTCAGGGTTACTGTACCGCCTACGCAGATATATCCATTGTTGGTTGGGGCTGCTGTAGGTATAGAGCGAACTGTTACTGAGGTAGTAACCGTAGTGGAACATCCTAAACCATCAGTTACTGTATAAGAAACTAAAGTAGTTCCGGCTGCAATAGCTGAAAGACTTCCTGCTGTACCGATAGTAGCAACAGAAGTATTACTACTTACCCATACACCATCTGGAGTAGCATTGGTATATGAAGTACCGCCGCCAGCACACAAAGCGCTAGCACCTGAAATTGCGGCGACTATAGGGGAAGGATTTATAGTAATTACTGCACTTCCTGACATATTTACTGATGCTCCCGCACCCGCTACAGGGCTTGCAAGAACTGTATATGTGCCTGCAGCAGTTTGCAAACCGAACGAAAGTGCAGATCCAGTACCTGTAACAGCAGTTCCAACAGTTGAAGCCCCGTTATACAGTTGGTATTTCACTAAAGTCTGCGAATTGCTCAAACCTACTGCTACACCTGTACCACCTGCACAATACGATCCTCCTCCTGTAACTGTGAATACTGATGGCATTGGCACCAATTCACCGGTAGAAAGCAACGCAGCAGGATAGTTGACACCACCTATATCAAATTGGATCTGTAGAAGCTGGCTTGCGGTAAGTCCCGCTGATGTAGTGCCGACAAAAATTTGTCCCTTTGTGCCAGAAACGCCCAAATTGCCGGTCCAGTTGGTAATTGTTAGTGTTTTAGCTGCTGTCCAGCTCACCCCATTGCTGGCAGCGAATCTTATTAAGTGGGCATTGGCTGTGCCGAGGTCAATAGTCGAATTTTCTGCCAAATTTATTGTACCAAAAAATATTGGTCTACTTGAGTTTGCACCAATCCCGCTTGTACCAAGCGTGCCTCCATTCATAGTAACAGGTGTGGCACTTACCGATGTCGTAGTTGTAGCATACGTACTGGTCGGTGTACTAAATCTGAGTTCGCCACCTGTAATTGTAAGGCCACCAGAAAAAGTATTGCCTCCACCAGTGAGGGTTAGCCTACCAGTTCCTGATTTAACCAATGCTCCTGCACCCACCAATGTACTTGTCAACGAAGTGACAGCGCCTATACCAAAACTTGTATTTGTACTT
This sequence comes from Flavipsychrobacter stenotrophus, assembly GCA_945902755.1. GTDB lineage: Bacteria > Bacteroidota > Bacteroidia > Chitinophagales > Chitinophagaceae > Nemorincola > Nemorincola stenotropha_A. The sequence goes on along the minus strand of CAMDNC010000010.1, from coordinate 14,712 downwards.
TGGTTTACAGTAAGCGTGTGTCCTGAACCAAGTGTAATGATCTGAGTCAGTGATCCTGATACTGCTGTAAAACTACTGCTCAAGCTGCTAATGCTTTGCGCAGTATTGTTTAAATTAAGGGCCGTATTGTTAGTAGCAGTCTGGAACAAAGACAACGCACCAGTACTCATAGAACCACTTGAATTTACAGTCACTGTACCATTCTTAATTAATGTACCACCTGTCCAGGTGCCAGATCCACTCAAGACTAACGTACCCTGACCATTCTTTACCAATTGTCCACTTCCAGAAACAGTACCAGATAATGTTAATGTTCCCCCAGTATTAATAATTGAGATATCAGCCGTACTCGCCAGAGATACTGGACCGGTCCAACTATAAACGATTCCAGGTGCAGTCCTGAGAGCCCCTGAACCATATGTTGTAGTAACATTGTTTCCAAGGCCATTCAAAGTAAGTGTGATATTGCCTGTAGTCCAAGCACCAGTTGACGCATTGAGGTAAAGCTGGCTGTTGTTGTTGATAGTGATATCGTTACCTGAAGTGTTGGAAATTGCAGTTCTGGTATCTAACTGTAGTATACCGCTTGAAGTCCCGTCATTTGCGCCAACAGTAATGCCACCTGAAAAAGTATTTGTAGCTCCAAGACGAAGTAACCCGCCATTATTTCCTGTGGTGCCATTCCAAGTGCCATTTCCTAAAAAGGTGAGTGCAGCAGTTCCTGATAGAATACTAGTTATATTGATTGTATTTCCAACAACAGTATTGGTTCCTACGCCGCACAAAATATTTAAGCCTGTGCTACCAGTAAATGTAACCCCCATTGTTCTGTTTCCAGAACCTTGGGTGTTTTGTATGGTGAGTGTAGATGAACTGCCTGAAAAACAACCCAAGATTGAGTTGGCTTGCCCATTAACGGTACCTCCATTTAACGTAAGTATTCCATTGGCTGTAGTAGAGCTATTACCTATCAACAAGGCGTTCGATCTTGATGAAGAAACGTAAATGGCAGCACAAGCCTGATTATTCGATCCGTTGTTGGTAGAACCATTCATGTTTATACCGACTCCTGTAGCTGCACTTGTAGGGTTAGCATTGAATTGCGCCACCTGTGCAGTAGTTGGTGCACTACCGCCTGTCCAGTTGCCTCCCGTTAACCATGCAGATGCCGGTTCTCCGCTCCATACTACCTGAGCATCAATCTTATTTGACAAAAAAAGCACGCCCAAAACAATACAGGCAGACAACAAATACTTAATTGACTTCTTTTGTAGACTTTGATTCATGAAACTGTATTTAATCTACAAAATTCAAATTAGACCTTTAATTAAATGATATTTTGCCGTTACGCTATTGTAAATAAACCATTAAATTTCATGTAAAAAATAATTACATTTATTTATTAAAAATAAGCTTGAACTTATTTAAAAAAAACATACATCTTGAAATAATAATAAATATGTTTTATTTTGTTGTAAGTTAATTTCTGTATACTATCTCATTAGTTTTATAATGTATTGTAACATTTTATTTTTAGCATAACAAAAATAAAATGTCTTGCCAAAGGATGTGGGAGGGAGACTTTGTAATTTGTGCCAAAATTAAACTATAGATTGTAGTTGCGTCGTTCTTGATCTCTATTGATATGTTAATGACATCTCCTTAACAAGTTCAATTGTAAAATTGAAAAAATCTACTAAAGTAAAGAAGGAAATATATTCAAGGTATTTGAGAGTACGTTTCAGATATTATGTTCAGACGAACGATGATAGAAGCAGTTAAACTACCTCTATCACCTAAAAATTAAAATCAATAAATTAGTCTGATAATATTATTTATAAAAATTGCAATTTATTAGTTCAACATCAACAGGTTAACACTTCTTTGCAGAATATTGAATGCAATTTCCGCCATCATGTTTTCTTTGTCAAGGGTTGGATTAACTTCTGCTATTTCGAAACAGCATATTTTGTGATGTTGCATGAAGGATGCAATAAGATCTTCTGCTTCTCTTTCCTTCAGGCCGTTGCTAACAGGTGTACCTGTGCCTCGGGAGATAGAACTATCCAGACTATCCACATCGAAACTTACATAAATATCGTCGCAATTGGACAAGTGAAGGAACGTTTGTCTGACAACATTTTCTACTCCCTTACGTCGCAGTTCGGCTACGGGAATTACTTTTATGTTGCCCTTTTTTAATAATGCTTCTTCTTCCTTTTCATAATCTCTAAGCGCAATGAATACGATGTCTTCGGGAAGAATTTTTGGCTCAATCTTGCCAAGGTTTTTTAATTTTTGCCAAACTTCTACTGTTTTAGCATCAGGGTTGTGCATTTGATTTTCCACATTATCGTCTGCCAGAGAAATTGACAACGGCATTCCATGCATGTTGCCCGATGGGGTGGTATAAGGTGAGTGAAGATCGGCATGTGCATCAATCCAAACTACGCCCAATCTACGTTTGGGGCGAGCGATTTTAAGACCGGCAATAGTAGCTCCTGCAGTGCTATGGTCGCCTGCTAATACTAAGGGAAAAAGACCAGACTTTACTGTTTCAGCTACTGCAAGTGATACTCTTTCGTACATGGTATGTATACCAACAATGCGCTTTGCGTAGGGGGAGGCGATGGGTTCGTACAATAATCTGTTTTCTGTTTCGACAATTTCAGAAGGGAAATTGACAAAAAGATTGCTCATGAAGTCTAAAGCAGCAATTTTAATTGCATCTACACCCAAGCTAGCTCCACGTGTTCCGGCTCCTATTTCTGACCTTACTTCTAAGATTTTAATATTGCGCATACAGTTCAAAGATAGAGAAATATGGCAAATTGCCATCTTACTAAACAGCAAAATGTAATTCTTTAGCATTTCTTTTGTGATTATTATGTATTAAGTACAGAATAGCAGCTTATGTAAAATTGTTGTGGTAAGCATGTTTTATTAGAAATCAATTAGCCAACTTAACTTTACCCCTCATGTTATTGTTTGTAGTAGTTGTTGTTTTTACAATGCAGTGCGTATTCGGGGCTTTCTTTTTGCTTCGTTTTCACGCTTTACGGAATATACATGCAGACACGTTAAACCGCTATCCAGTAAGCGTAATAATATGTGCCAAAAATGAAGCTGAACAACTTTCTATCAACTTACCTCAAGTGCTCAGCCAAGTTTACCCGGATAAATATGATAGGTCGTATTATGAGGTAGTGGTAATAAATGATGGCTCTACTGATGAAACGACAGCTATATTGAACAGTTTGAAACTGGAATACCCACATCTTGTTGTTGTAAATATTGATGTAGGTGACAGTAAAGGGAAGAAGAATGCACTAGCTATGGGGCTACAAAAGGCTAAGCACTATATGCTGTTGATGACTGATGCTGACTGTAAGCCGGCAAGCAATAATTGGTTAAGGTTAATGGTTGCCCCCTTGCATATTGGCAAGGAGATAGTGGCGGGTTATGGCGGGTACTATACTAAGTTGGGAGTATTTAATGCATTTGTACGCTGGGAAACAATGCATACCTATCTTCAGTACAGCACCTATGCTTCCATTGGTATGCCTTATATGGCGGTGGGGCGAAACATGGCTTGTACACGAACCGTACTAGAGAAGGCAATTAAAGACCCAATATGGCATGCAATACCATCGGGGGACGATGATTTGCTGGTTCAGATTGCAGGCACAGCGACCAATGTAGCTGTAGTGAGTAACCCTGATGCATTTACGTATTCTGCTGCAAAAGCAACTATAGCTGGATGGATACATCAAAAACAAAGACATCTATCTACCGGTAAGTATTACAAAACCAGTACTCAATTATTGCTAGGTGGGTATGCGCTGTCGCATGCAGGTATATGGATTTTGATGCTGTGTTCTGTTTTTTTTGTACCAAAGTTGCCTATTATAATTATTTTGATTAGGTGTGTTTTATACTGGTGGGTATGGAAACGGGTATTGAATAGGCTGAATGAAAAAATACCTCTTTATTTGTTGCCGCTATTCGATTTGGGGTGGATGATGTATAACTTTGCGTTTCTGCCATACATAACTTGGAAAAACAAAAAAAATTGGAAATAATATTAAAGTATTTTGATGATTTTACCGAAAAACAATTGCAACAATTCTCTCAGCTAAATGAGTTGTACAGAGATTGGAATGAAAAGATTAATGTGATATCTCGTAAGGATATAGATTCACTTTATGAACGACACGTTTTACATTCATTAGCTATTGCTGCAATATGCCCTTTTGACAAAGGTGCAAAGGTGGTGGATATAGGTACGGGTGGCGGTTTTCCAGGAATACCGCTAGCCATATTTAATCCTGAGGTGCAGTTTGTGTTGACGGATAGCATAGGCAAAAAAATAAAAGTAGTGCAGGAAGTGGCAGATGCTATAGGGCTTACTAATGTGACAGCAATACACACTAGAGTAGAAGACCTGAAAGGTGTGTCGTTTGACTATGCTGTATCAAGAGCAGTGGCTCCCTTAGCTGATTTGTGGAGATGGGTTTCTCCACTTATCCGTCGCGGACAAAAAGGAGAAGAATTGCCAAATGGGTTGGTATGTCTTAAAGGTGGCGACCTGACCAAAGAGATAAATGATACCGGATTGAAACGCATAGTGCAAGCGTGGAAAGTTTATGACATTTTCAGAGAAGCTTCTTTTGAAGAAAAGTTTGTAGTATATGTGCCCAAACTGTAACTTCTTTGTGTACTTTTGCGCCCTGATTTTAATGCTTTAACTTGGTAATATGGGTAGGATATTTGAAGTTCGTAAGTCTACAATGTTTGCGCGGTATGACCGTATGGCAAAGCAATTTAGCCGAATAGGTAAGGAGATTGCTATAGCTGTAAAAAAAGGTGGTGCTGACCCCATAAATAATCCTATGCTACGTAGGGTTATTCAGAATGGTAAGTCAGTGAACATGCCCAAAGACAGAATTGAAGCTGCTATTAAGAATGCACTGGGCAAGGATACCAGTAACTATGATGAGGTATTGTATGAAGGTTATGGTCCGCATGGAGTAGCTATACTGGTGGTAACCGCAACCGATAATACTACCCGTACCGTAGCTAATGTTCGTTCGCATTTCAATAAAGGTGGTGGTGCATTAGGCAATAGCGGGTCGGTCGGTTTTTTGTTTAAGCAACTAGGGGTGTTTAAATTAAAGCCTGAGGGATTGAACATGGATGATATGGAGTTGGAGCTGATTGATTTTGGGCTGGAGGAAGTAGGTGAGGATAGCGAAGGCAATATAATAGTACGCTGCGGTTTTACTGATTTTGGAAATATGCAAAAGGCACTTGAAGAAAAAGGAATTACACCTATATCGGCGGAGTTGGAGTGGATACCTTTAAATACAGTTCCTGTATCGGAAGAGCAATCAGAAGATGTTTTTAAATTGATAGAGCGCGTAGAGCAAGATGACGACGTGCAGCAAGTGTTTCATAATATGGCATAGTAATACCACATTTTATTTCATTCCGGTTGTAATTAGTGCCTATATCGCAGTTAATTACAACCGTTTTTTTATTGTTATCTGTAAAAAGTTTTTGTTGTTGGCTATAATGGATATTTATTTGGACAACAGCTTTCTGCCTAATTGTAAGAGTTGATTAGGAAACAATAAACCTTTGCAGGACCATGAACACCTACGACAAGCGTTTTCTCTATGTCAGCAGTACGACTAGGACCAGTAGCTATGTTTATCATTGAAGGAACATTGTTGCCGTATTTTCGTTTCATTGCTTTAATGGCGTCATCAATGTCGAAAACTACTTGGTCAAGATAGGCAAAAACGATGTGAACAGGATAGTACATGGGTGCAGTGCGCCCCATATTTTGTGCACTACTGAGCATAATGGAACCAGTGCGCGCTACAAGCATTTCGCAGTCGGTGATGCATGCATTAGCACTTTCCATGGGTGGATTAGCAGGTAAAACAAATTCCATTTTGTTTTTGTGAAATAACTTCAACATTTTTTCATCAGCACATAAAATTTGAGTCCAGCCATTGTTTTCGTAAAGAATACTAATACTGCTCATCAAGTCAAGTTCGCTATCGCAAAAAATAAATTTGCCACCCAAACTGATAAAAGTTTCGGCAAAAATTTCCTCAGGCGAATAGGTGGAGTGAGTATATATGGGCTCTGAGTTTTTTTCAGCATCAGGGTAGGGCATTGGAAGTTTTTCTTCACTTATGCTTTTTCTGATTTTGGCCAGTATATTTTCCTTTGCTTTAGATGTTTTGAAAGTTTGCATTAGTAGCAAATTTAATGAAGCTGAATTAGTTCTAATAGAAATGTGAACACTATAGGTGTTCACATTTCTGGTAATTAAATTATTTTCAATGAAATATTAAGCTGCCGTGGTAGAGTTGTTTTCAGGAAATGAAGTTTCATCATCTTCTACAGGGGAATTATCCTCATACGGACGTTTACCTAATAACCTTTCCATATCATCTTTGAAAAGAACTTCCCTTTTCAGCAGTTCTTCTGCAATAATTTTAACTGCTTCCATTTTGTCGTTGAGGAGTTCTTTTACTCTGCTGTAGGCTAACTCAACAAGTTTTCTTACTTCGTCGTCAATGATTTTACCTGTTTCTTCAGAGTATGGTTTTGAGAAACTATTTTCATTTTGTGGGTCGTAGAAGGATATGTTTCCTATTGCGCTGTTCATACCATACATTGACACCATCGCGTAGGCCATTTTGGTGATGTGTTGTAAGTCGCTTAGCGCACCAGTAGATATCTTACCAAACACTAACTCTTCAACAGCCCGTCCTCCCAATGACATGCACATGTCGTCCATGAGGTGATCGGTAGTGCGTATATATACTTCTTTGGGTAGGTATTGTGCATATCCCAAAGCCGCAACTCCGCGCGGGACAATAGTGACTTTCACCAGTGGGTGAGCATGCTCTAAAAACCAGCCAGACACTGCATGGCCAGCCTCGTGATAAGCAATAATTCTCTTCTCTTCTGGAAGAATGATTTTATTTTTCTTTTCCAGACCACCTATTACACGGTCTATAGCATCATTGAAGTCGCTCATGTCAACTTCATTTTTGCCTTTGCGTGCAGCAATAAGAGCAGCCTCGTTGCAAATATTAGCAATATCGGCACCCGCGAAACCAGGTGTTTGAATAGCCAGTTTTTTGATATTTAGGTCTTTCGAACGTTTTATGGGTTTAAGGTGTACATCAAATATTTTTTCTCTTCCTTTTACGTCTGGTATATCGATAGATATTTGGCGATCAAAACGGCCTGGGCGAAGAAGCGCAGCATCCAATACGTCGGGCCTATTGGTGGCGGCAAGTACTATTATACCACTATCACCACTGAATCCATCCATTTCTACCAGCATTTGATTGAGCGTATTTTCGCGCTCATCATTGCTCATCATCATGTTTTTGCCACGAGCCCTACCAATGGCATCTATTTCATCAATAAAGACGATACAGGGGGCTTTTTCGCGCGCTTGCTTAAAAACATCTCTTACTCTGCTGGCGCCTACACCCACAAACAACTCTACAAAATCTGAACCTGACATAGAGAAGAAAGGAACTTGCGCTTCGCCAGCCATTGCTTTTGCTAATAATGTTTTACCGGTACCGGGAGGGCCAACCAGCAAAGCACCTTTGGGTATTTTGCCACCTAAAGCCGTATACTTTTTGGGATTTTTTAGGAAATCTACAATTTCCATCACTTCGACCTTGGCCTCGTCTAGACCAGCAACGTCATTAAAAGTGATATTTACGCGTGTGCCTTTTTCGAAAAGCTGCGCTTTTGATTTGCCGATATTAAAAATACCACCTGCACCACCTGCGCCACCGCCCGTGCCCATCTTGCGAAAAACCAAGAAATACATAGCTACCAAGAAAATGATAGGTAGTAGAAATGTCTGTAAAAAAGCGTGTAAAACATCGCCATGAATATCATAGATCACCGGAATTTTCTCTGGCTCAGTCACATCTTTTTGGGCGTCTGCTAGGTCTTTATTAAACTGCTCTACACTACCAATTTTGAACGTGAAAGCTGGTATTTTATCATTAGCGGCAGCCAGTGAAGGAACCTTCCCAGGTGCTGTGGGTGGAACAGTGCCTGGTTTTAGAAACACTTCAACATGTTCTTTATTCACCACAACAACTTTATTCACCTGCTTTTTGTTCAGGTACTCTCTAAATTCTTGAAAACTCTTTTCTGTAACTGATGCGCCAAAGTTTCCCCCATAGAACTGAGCACCAACTATAGCCAGTAGAATGAGGCCGTATATCCAGTATATATTAAATTTGGGACCTTTACGAGGGGCATTGGGATTGTTATCGTTGCCTGGTCTCAGGTCGTTGGGTGGGGTATTCTGCTTATTATCTTCCATCTTATAATTAATCGAATAAACAATATTTCTATTAAAATCTTACAGCCACTATCAATGTTCAGCTTTCGGTGCATCTTCCCACAAACTTTCTAGATTATAAAAAGAACGTTGCTCGTGTTGGAAAACATGAACCACGATATTTACATAATCGACGAGAGTCCATGTGTCGCCATATTCTTTATGATAAGGTTTTTCGCCACACTCTTTTTCTACTTCGTCTATAATATTGTCAGCAATTGATTTGAGATGCGTATTCGAGTTTGCTTCACACAATACGAAATAATCGGCTACAGCTTCATCAATCTTCTTCAAGTCAAGCGACACTACTTCAGCTCCCTTTTTATCCTTTATTGCGTTTATTATAGTTTTAAACAGTTTGCTGTTTTTATTGAGGCGGGGTGCCGTTATTTTGCGTTCTTTTAATTCTTTTATTATTTTGTCCAACTCGGTTTGTTAGTTTTGTTTGGTAAATTTCTAAAATTCTTTTACCAAAATTATAAATCTTTTCCCACTTAACCACATGATAAAAACGGATTTAGGGTTAATATCACTTGATATTGTTGATAGTACCAATAACTATGCCATGCAACTCATCAATGACGATAAGGCGCACCATGGACTGACAATATTCGCAGACCAACAAACCCAAGGTAAAGGACAACGTGGCAGAGTTTGGCAGTCTGAAGTGGGCGAAAGCCTGCTGATGAGTGTAATTTTAGTGCCAAAACACAGTTTGTTGCATCAATTTGTGTTTTCGGCTGGAGTGGCAGTTACAATTGCCAATGTTTTGCAAAAGTATACGGAAAGTAAAATTGTAGAAATTAAGTGGCCCAATGATATTATAGTCAGTGACAAAAAGGCAGGAGGGGTACTAATTGAGAATGTTTTACAAGGTAGCAGTTGGGTTTACACTGTAGTGGGTATTGGTATCAATATTTGTCAGGACAAATTTGCAGATGAGTTGTATCATGCTACTTCTATAAAGATTGAAACGGGTAAAACACTGGAAATAAAAGCTTTGTGTGTGGAAATTAGCAATGCTGTTGCAGAATTTGCTACGGCTAGTTTAGCTTCCGATCAAGTAATGAGCGCTTACAATTTGTTGCTTTTCAAGCGGAATTGTAGTCAAAAAGTAAATGATAAGTCAACTTTGAGGACAGTTACTATAAAAGAAGTACGACATGATGGTGGGCTATTAGTGCAAAACGAAACTGGAAAAGATGAGATATTAGAACATGGGAATCAAATTTGGGTTTGGGATTAAGTGCTATTTATCCGAAAATGCTTCAATCTTTAGGTTGTCTACAATTAAATCTTTTTTGCTGTATTGGTTCCATACATGTGCGTATACATGGGTAGCTTTTTTGTCGGGAACTTTTATTTCAAAAAAAATAGTCTTTTTTTCGCCCGATTTGAGGAATCTGCCTATTCGCAGTGTGTTTTCTATTACATATTCTTCGCTATTATCTAGTCTCAACGACATAGAGGGTAGATCCCATAAATATGTTTCGGCATCCTTACTATAGAAAGTAGCGGTAACACGTATCCAAGCACCTGCGGTAGAAGGGGAGTAGGGTATTTTGGGAGAATTGATGTGGTCGAATTGTTTGTTCAAAACTATTGACTTCCCTTTGGACAAACTGTCGCTAATGCAATTGGAAGCGGTACAAGTATCGAAATCATTGAAGTAAAGGAGGTTTATATTTTGAGGTGTACCCTCGTACATATCTGATACATCAAGTAGTTTTTTGGTGCTCTCAGGTGCACTCCATCTACCTATCACCCGCCAATAGTATGATTTAGACATGCATTCGCTGTCGTACAAGCCACCTTTATGATACTGTACAAAAATCCAGATATTAAGGTATGTAAATAAAGATGCCGCCAAAGCGAATGCTATTTTTAATATTTTTTTATTTAGTATATAATCTATTGTTGCTGCCAGAGGAATGCACATTACTGCATAGCTCTGAACCATTGCACGCCCTCCATACCACCAAATATCCCATGCAGAAACGATATAGTAGCTAATGAATGAAAAAACTATTATTGCCGTTCTGTGTTTTCCAAACCTTACAAATGGTAAAAAGCCTACAATTGCCAATAACATCATAGGGCAATAGGTGAGCCATCCGCAACGGTAATTGAAACTGTAGAGGTAGGCGTGTGGGTGCAACCATGAGAATGTCTGCCCACCATAACTATACACTAACCAGTGCCCTGAAACATATTTCCAGTAAAACAGCTGAATTGAAACGACCAAGCAAGCAGCAATAACTGCAAGAATCATTTTTTTGTAATGATGAAATATGTTTTTGATGTGATTTCTAATGCCAGTTAAAGTAGGAGTATCTAATCCCCACAGTAAAGGAATAATCAATGAAATGATTTCTGTTGGGCGGGTTAAGGTAACCAACCCAATAAGCAGACCAATGCGCAATGCATACTTGTAACTAAATGACTGGTAAAAATAATAGGTATTGAGTAGTAGGAACACGTACAAAGTAAAGAGCCAAGTATGCGACATGCCCACGTCTATACTAGCATAGTTGAGATAATTAGTACCGATCACCAATAGTAACAACGTAATGCCTACAACTTTGTCATTATAAAATAACAGAAGTAATTTTCTTAGATACCAAAGCCCAAGTAATCCAATGAGCAACCCAGCAGTTTGTATCCCCACTTGGTAGGGTGTAGAAAAGCCATCTTGTGGATAACCTAGTATGCCGGCAGTGACATGAGAAACCATAAAAAATGGCAGGTACATAAACGCCATACCCGATGAATACTTCATAACAAAATTGCCATTATCTAGTGGCATGGATTGTTGTGGGTCTGTGTTGGTAGGTCGATATTTTTGAAGGATAGAATCTTTGAAAGAAATTTTCTTTAGGTCGTGGTAAATAATAGTGGCTGGTAAATACCAATAGTAGCCAGATACATCCCAGCTTATAGTAGCTTCTGTAGCAGACTTGTTCCATCGGGGATAGAAGAAAAACGATGAATAACAAAGTACTATTACGGATAAGATATAGGCTATTCTAGAAAGCATAGAGCAAAGTAATAAAACTTTATAGTAACGATATCAATTGTGATTTATTATATTGTATCTCAAAACACTAAAGTCGTTAAACTATTAAGGCTACCGATCGGTAGCCTTAATAGTTTAACGAAACAAAAAATTATTACTTAGTAATTAGTAGTCTCGACTGAAGTTTATTGCCATTTTGGTTTACAAATAACAAAGTATAAATACCGCTTTGCAATTCAACTGTTTCTATTTCAACATGTGCATTGTTGCAAGCAAACGTTTTCACTACTCTTCCTACTGCATCGATTACATTAATAGTACCACTAACATTTGTAATGCCTGCTATATCTACGTAGACTTTGTCTGTAGCAGGATTAGGATAAGCTTCCATAGATAATGCATTAGCATCCACATTGTTGATGCCAGAAATAGGAGTATTGGTGTAAAAATATTGTGTGAATTTGCAGCCAAAGTCGTGAGCATAAGTGCCAGAATACACATAGCCATTCATAGTTATATTGGCGTTAGAGCCATACTTTTTAATGAACAAGCTTCCGCCATTCACACCGGCGCTAGGATTGGCATCATAAAGCCACCAATGCAAACCATCGCAACCACCGTCAGTAATTTCAAATCTGTAACATCCAGTAGGTAATGTAACCGTGTCTGTATACAAAGTATTAATTGCAGCACCAGTGCGCTCACGAACCACGATATTGTTTTGGTCATAAATTTTCCAGTTTGTTTGGCTGGTACCACCTGCTCCTGTTTGATTGTTGGGCCTGAACATGACACGGAACTGACCATCCCATTTAGGCGATGGAGCAAAATCAGACATCATTCTATCGTTAGTGCTATCAGCGTCTCCGCTTCCATTTACAGATGTTATTTTTACAACAAAAGTTTTTGTGCCAGTACTACCAGCAATGGATTGTAGGTTAGTAAGGTCAGGTAATGCAATTTCTGTAGATTCCAACGGATTAAGCGTGCCTGACCATGTATAAGTCTGCATAACCGAATCCTTAATGCCATATTCAAACGATATTAAATTAATGAATGCTGCACCTCTATTCTTAACTGATACACGAGGTGAACCACAAATTGGGTTTTGTCTGAAATGGTTTTCATTGTTGGTGGGAGAGATGATATCCTCAATTGATGCATCTTTAGTTTTATTGATGGGGCCGTAGTGTACAAGGTGGGTTTCGGTAGTGTAGCTGCCTAAACCACCGCCAGAACTGGCATAAGCATCGAAATCTAATTTTACGTTAAATGGAGTTCCAGCTGTTACACCAGTTAGTTTGTGCACATTAGGTTGTATCAAATCGCCAGGACACCAGTTAGCACGGTCGAATAACCAAGTGCCAGACTGAGGATATAATTCATTGGAACCACAATTATCTCTCCAAATAGCTTTTGTAGCTATGGAGGTACTATTTAGGACAACCTGATAGTTTTTTGATAAGAACTCGCAGCAACCTGCATCATCGCTACCATGACCAGTAATGATGAACTTAAGTTCAGAATTTTGAGTACCTGTAGGTGCAGTTGCTGTTACCTCAGGAAAATAGGTGTCAATGTCTGTGGCACCGCCATAGCTATAACTACCACGCCATAGGCGTTCAAGACCTACAACATTTCTGTCAGGGGTGCCCTCCACAAAAGCGAATTTTATGTTGCCTGTAAATCCACCTGAATAGCCGGAATAGTGTATGCGCACCGTTCCACTGCCTTGCAATTTGCTAGCGTAGTCTGTAACATCAAATACATATCGGTGTGTCCAGCTGTTGGGAGTACGAGGTGCACCTGAGTTAGCATAAGGCGTAATTAGCCTGCCTAGCTCCAGTGTATCGCCACCAGGGGTCATTAAATAGTTTTGAACCGTATAATCCCAGTCACCACAATAAGTAGGTGACCCAGGGCATACGTACTTACCGATAGTTACTACCATATAAATATTACGGTAGGTACCTGTGGTTGGGAAGTTAATGGTAGAATCGTAGTTGCCGTACCAAGACAGCTGCGAAATATTAGCTTGTACCCATGTAGTATCGCCCGGTGCTGCCGAAGCAATGCTTGAAGATAACAGAAACACACCTAAAAGTAGCTTTAGTTTATTCATTACGAAAAGTTAATTTGTACTTCAAAGATAGATAATAATGCCTTAAAATATATGGGCACTTTGTGTAAATAATTAATGACAATTAATCAATCGGTTACTAAAAATACTGTCTAAAACTAGTTTTTTTGTGAAGGTAGGATTGGTCGTTATGTTCGTATTTTTAAGGAAAGATTTTTAATACTTGGTAAGTTTATCATAGTAGTTGAAGTTATTGAATTGTGTCGGGCATTTAGTCTAATTTTGATTTACGGAATAATTAGAAACTAACAATAGATGTTTTCTGCAACTACACACATAAGGGTAAGATATGGCGAAACAGACCAAATGGGCTATTTATATTATGGTAATTATGCGTTGTATTATGAGGTAGGTAGGGCAGAGGCTATTAGGGAGTTAGGATTTACCTATAGACAACTGGAAGAAATGGGAGTAATGATGCCAGTTGCCGAGCTGAATGCTAAATATTACAGACCAGCAATGTATGATGACCTAATAACTGTAAAAACAACATTGCAAGAATTGACTGGTGGTACGAAGATTCAATTTCATACCTCATTATTTAATGAATCGGGTGAGCTATTGAATAAAGGAATAACTACACTAGTATTTTTTGATCCCATTTTTAAGAAGACCATTAACATGCCAGATGAACTATACAAAAGGCTAGCACCATATTTTACTGAAACTATATGAGCAACATTGCAGCATCGATCATCACGATAGGAGATGAACTATTAATAGGACAAACAATAGATACCAATTCGGCATGGATAGCCCAAAAGCTTAACCAGCAAGGCATCGACCTTCGCCGGAGAGTGGCTGTAGGTGATGAGTGGCAACCGATTATCAATGCACTGGATGATGAGCTAAACGATGCGCAACTGGTGATAATAACTGGTGGGCTAGGCCCCACTGCCGATGATATAACTAAACCATTATTGTTACACTATTTTGGAGGTGCAATGAGAACTGATGCTCGAGTACTCGAACATGTAAAAGGGATTTTTGCGAAGCGTAACAGACCTATGCTGGAGCGTAATTTGAAACAGGCAGAGGTGCCAGACACTTGTACAGTACTCTTCAATAGGCTAGGTACAGCACCGGGTATGTGGTTTGAGCGGGATGGCAAAATAGTGATATCACTACCTGGTGTACCCTTTGAGATGGTAGCAA
>CAMDNC010000009.1 GCA_945902755.1 Flavipsychrobacter stenotrophus | reverse complement strand
GACTAAACAGCAGTTACACTTTCATAATATCATTTTTGCCCACCCATAAGTATCAATACATCTTACCATCTCAGACCTACAACTGTGTCTGTTCTCATTTATTGCCATTTATGATAATAAGGTGATTTTGAGTAGTAGTTGGTGAATATTGGTTGAAAAATCGGTATTCATTATTATATTACATGCCTAACTTACAGCAATTCTAACATGAAGAGATACATTGTGTTGCCATTAGTAGCTTGTTTGGCACTTTCGGCTACTGCTAAAAACAAAAAAAAGAAAAAAGAAAATGGGGGTGTTATTACATCTAGCCCAGCTACCAAATCAGATAGTAGTAGCTCTAAAAAAGGCCCAAAACCATACAATAAGGTAATAACCGAAAAGGCAATATCTAAGCAAGGCCTGTTCACCATCCATAAAGTAGATGATAAATGGTATTTCGAAATACCAGACTCTATTCTCAACAGAGAAATGATAGTTACCACTCGTTACAGCAAAGTAGCTGGTGGCGGTGGTGTTTACGCAGGTGAAATGGAAAATCGTAACACCGTAATTTGGGAAAAAGGACCAAACAATAAAGTCTTTTTGCGAGTAGTTACGGTAATTAGTGTAGCAGACTCTACCACCGACATTTTTAAAGCCGTAAGCAATTCTAACCTCAATCCTATAGCTCGTTCTTTCGATATTAAGGCCTTTGGTAAAAATGAAGGTACGGTTGTTATTGAAGTGAGTGACTTCTTCGAAGGTGATAACCAACCAGTAAGTCTCAACACCAATACAAAACGAAGATTCAATTTGGGCAATCAAGTATCAGATAGAACCTATATTTCTTCTGTTAGTACTTTCCCAATCAATACCGAGGTCAAAGTGGTTCGCACTTTTACCTCTGCTCCACCTGCTGCACCTACCGGTGGACCACAAGGCAGAGGTTCCTCTGTTACTTTACCAGCAGCATATGTAGCAGGCGCAGTCACCCTCGAAATGAACAATTCATTTGTACTCTTACCCAAAGTACCCATGGTGAAAAGACTATTTGATCCTAGAGTTGGTTTCTTTGCTGATGATTTCGTGAAATTTGACGATAAACAACAAAAAACTGAAGAACAGGTTTTTGCTGTTCGTTGGCGTCTAGAAGCCAAAGACGAAGACATGGAAAAATGGAAACGTGGCGAATTAGTAGAACCAAAACACCCAATTGTATATTATATAGACCCAGCAACTCCTAAAAAATGGCGTAGATTCCTTATCCAAGGTATAAACGACTGGCAAGTTGCTTTCGAAAGAGCGGGTTTTAAAAACGCTATCATGGGTAAAGAGTGGAATGAGGCTGACTCTACAATGAATCTTGAAGATGCTAGGTATTCAGTTGTTAGATACCTACCATCTGATATCCCTAACGCATACGGCCCAAATGTACATGATCCACGTAGCGGCGAAATTATTGAAAGTCATATTGGCTGGTATCACAATGTAATGAAACTGGTACACGACTGGTATTTTGTTCAGGCTGCAGCAGTTGACGATCGTGCTAGAGGGATGGAGTTTGACGATGAATTAATGGGGCAACTAATAAGATTTGTTTCTTCACACGAGGTGGGTCACACGCTTGGTTTAAGACACAACATGGGTAGCAGCAGCAGAACTCCAGTTGAATTGCTAAGAGATAAAGCTTGGGTAGAAGCTCATGGGCATACAGCATCCATAATGGATTATGCCCGATTCAACTACGTAGCACAACCGGGAGACGGAATTACTGACCCTGGTATGTTCCCCAGAATTGGCGACTATGACAAATGGGCTATACAATGGGGCTATAAATCAACATTTTCGGCTGACGAGAAAGCAGATAGGGCTATCGTGAATAAATGGGTTAATGATAGTCTAAAGGCTAACCCAAGATTGTGGTTTGGCACCGAAACTAATCCATTTGACCCTCGTTCCCAAACAGAAGATCTAGGTGATAATAACGTTCGCGCAAGCCACTATGGCATACTTAATCTAAAGCGCATCCTACCCAAACTAAAAGATTGGACACAAGAGGAAGCAGACAAATATGAAAATTTATCTGTGATGTATAATGCAGCAGTATCGCAGTACACCAGATATATGGGGCACGTTCTTAAAAATGTAGGCGGTGTATATGAGTCACCAAAAAGTGTGGAACAAGTCGGAGAAGTGGTGTACGAACCAACACCAAAAGCAAAACAAAAAGAAGCTTTAGACTTTCTGAACAAACAACTTTTCGAAACACCAGAATGGCTAGTTAACAAAGACATCCTCAACATGATAAATAACCCTGTAAGCAGTGACATGGTCACTAATGTGCAGGTAAACATTTTGAATAGTCTTCTATCTGTAAACAGATTGAACAGAATGTCAATTAGCGCCACTCGCTTTGGTGCTGCAAACGTTTATCCGCTAGAAGTAATGATGGATGACCTAAAAAATGGTGTTTGGAGCGAATTGACAACTCATAAAACAATAGATGGTTATCGTAGGAACTTACAAAAAGCATATATTGATGCACTTGATGGCATCATTAATCCCGGACCACCTACACCCGGCCAACCTGTGCAAACAATAAAAAACAATACTTGGAACACTGATGCTGTTTCTGTAGCTAGAGCTCAGCTTGTAGCGTTAAAACGTCAAGTAGACAGCGCCATTCCAGCTACTTCGGACAAACTAAGCAAATACCACCTGATGGACATATCAGACAGAATTAAAAAATCTCTCGATCCCAACGGATAGTTGAAATTATCGCGATTTTCATTAGCCTTGGCAACCTTGTTGCCAAGGCTTTTTTTATAATACATCCATTGAACAGTGCTGACAAGCACACTTGTAGACCATCTATAAATTAGTATAAGTGCCAATAAATCTATTAAAAACCTACTTTTCAAATAGTATTCACAACATGTACAAAACCTTTGGCACAAATAGCTTCAACTTTATTAATTTTAGGGCGTGAAACACAAATACAAACTTTCGCTCACCATATTATTATCTTTTTTTGTTCTTGCCTTATCTTCTTGCAAAGAAGACGAGATATCCGATGAATATGCCAAAGTGCAGGGCACCTACTTTTCTGTAAGACAATATGCATTGGACCAATGGAATACTTTCAGCAATGAACCGTTTCTAATTGTCAAAACTGTAAGAATCAATAGTGGGAAATATGACAGTAGTTATACTACCTCTGACACCCTAAATTGGGGAGGCATTTTCAAAGTATTTTTCAAAACTGATATTAGCGACCGTAGCAATCTTGGAAAATATAAATTCACTCAGTTTGATGACAATCAAGACGATACTCGAAACTTTTTCTATGAAGCGTTAGATGAAGACCTTTATACCAGAAAACTACTCATCACTATCGACCAATACAATCAAATGGTAAGGGGTATTTACATCGAGGCAATCGATAAAACTATTTTTGATGAAAAAGTAGTAAAGCTGTACTACAAACCTATGAAGCGTATTCAAATACAGGAAATAGAAACACCTATGTTTGGTGAAAAAAAACATACTGTTACAGAATATGAATTTATAAGATGAGGTTTTAAATTTTAGTGACAGAATGACTAAAGAGGAGTTTAGCGAAATCTCAAAAACAATACCCCACAATCCTGGTTGTTATAAATACTATAGTGCTTCCAACGAACTGTTATACGTAGGAAAAGCTAAGGATCTACGCAAGAGAGTGAGTTCTTATTTCAATAAAACCGTTGAAAGCACCAAAACCAGAAGATTGGTTTCTCTTATCCGTAGTCTCGACTTTACTGTGACAGACTCTGAACACGATGCTTTTTTACTAGAGAACTCTCTGATTAAACATTTTCAACCAAGGTTCAACATCGCCCTCAAAGACGATAAAACATATCCATATATTGTCATCAAAAAAGAAGCTTTCCCTAGAGTTTTTCTCACACGCAGACTGATAAGAGATGGGTCCGAATACTTAGGTCCATTTACAGGTGTACTTCAAGTCAAGGATTTGTTGGAGATGGTTAAACAAAACATTCCTTTACGTACTTGTAGCCTTAATCTATCTCCTGCCAATCTTGCTAAGTCAAAGTATAAAGTTTGTCTCGAATACCATATCGGCAATTGCAAAGGTCCTTGTCAAGGATTTCAATCTGCTACCGACTATGATAATAATTTACAGCAGGTAAGACATATTCTAAAGGGCAACATTGCAGATGTCATACGCTACCTCAAGAGCGAAATGATGCAACATGCCGAAAAACTAGAATTCGAAAAGGCTCAAGTGCTAAAATCTAAAATAGATTCGTTACAAAACTATAGTAGCAAGTCAACAGTTGTTAATCCTAGACTCGACAACCTCGATGTAGCTACCATCCTTACAGACGACAATAGTTTCTACGTCAATTATATGATGGTTTGTATGGGTAGCATTATACACGTCAAGACACTAGTAGTTGAAAAAATATTGGACGAAGAGGAAAGCGATGTGTTGTCGCTTGCATTAGAAAGTCTACGAAATACGTTTCAGAGTAATGCAGAGGAGGTAATAGTACCAATACCAGTACAAGTCACCAATAGTAACGTAAAAGTGACCATACCAAAGGTTGGCGACAAAAGAAAGTTACTGGATTTGAGTTTTAAAAATGCTGAAATATTCAAGGAAGATATAAGAAGGAAAAAATCACTGATGCTTACTGAGCAGTCTGACGAACAATACATGCAGGTGCTTGAGGAGCTGCAAGATGCATTACAATTACCAGATCTACCTGTTCATATAGAATGCTTCGACAACTCAAATTTTCAAGGGTCATACCCAGTTGCTGCTATGGTATGTTTCAAAAATGGTCAAGCTGCTAACAAAGAATATCGCCATTTCCACATCAAAACAGTAGAAGGGATCAACGACTTTGCATCTATGAGTGAAGTCGTATACCGGAGATATAAGCGACTAACAGATGAAAAAAAACCACTACCCCAATTAGTAATCATAGACGGAGGCAAAGGTCAATTGGGTGCGGCTCTGGAAAGTATTGAAAAACTAGGTTTGATTGGACGAATGACAATCGTCGGTTTAGCAAAGCGCGAGGAATCTATATTTTTCCCAGGCGACAGCGAGCCATTACAACTACCTTATGATAGTGCCCCCCATTTGTTAGTCCGCCGCATTCGAGATGAAGTGCATCGGTTCGGTATTACATTTCATAGACAAACCAGAAGCAAAGGCACCATAAAAAACGAGTTAGAAGCCATACAAGGTATTGGTGATAAAACTGCCACCGATTTGCTAAAAGAATTCAGATCTGTAAAAAACATAAAAACTCTTACAGAAAGAGAATTGACAAGGGTCATCGGTGCTTCCAAAGCAAAAATCGTTTGGGATTACTTTAACTCTGAAAAAAAATAAACCTAATACCCTATCTTCTTACTTGATAATGAACTACTATAACATTACTTTTAACTCAAATTATAATGACCATTAGTTGCTACTAGAACTTTGCGCATACAACATTCAGTCTTGTTTCACCGCCATGCATGCAGGTGCCGGCAGAATAGAACTATGTAGTAGCCCTGCAGACGGTGGAGTTACTCCCTCTCATGGATTGGTCTCTTACTCTTTACAACACATATCCATACCCGTTTTCCCTATGGTTCGGCCGCGAGGAGGTAATTTTGTATACAATACTCACGAGCTGGATATTATGAAGCAAGATATTTTGGTGTTCAAACAAATGGGGTGCGTTGGAATAGCTACAGGAATTCAACTAACTGATAGCGCCATTGACACCGAAAATCTAAAGCGCTTAGTGGAATGGGCTTATCCAATGCAGGTTACATGCCACAAGGTCTTCGATCGCACTCCCGATGCATTTCAAGCTTTAGAAGACGTTATTCAATCCGGCTGCTCACGAATACTAACATCCGGACTCCAGAAAACAGCTACCGATGGTGCTGCAACACTAAATGCTTTAATAGAACAAGCAGGAAATCGTATTATTATAATGCCAGGAGGTGGAGTGAGGTCTTCCAACTTACACACCTTAATAGCTAGTACAGGCGCAAAAGAATATCATAGTTCAGGCATCATAAACATTACAGAATCACAATACGCCAACCATGAAGAGGTTTATTCAATGGCAAATACACTACATAAAAATCAATACTAATATAAATAACATGAAGAAATTAATATTATCATTATTCTTATTTCCTATAGTGGTGTCTGCACAAGATAGATTATCCGAAAGCAACTACAAAATATATTCAGTTAAACTAGGCAAGGAAGTATCACTCAAAGAAATTGTATCAGATATGGACAATTACGATGTTTTACTCTTTGGAGAGGAGCATAACGACAGTGTTACACACTATCTTGAAAATTCAATATTCGAACTGCTTCATCTAAAATTTGGCAATGAAATAGCATTATCTCTCGAGATGTTCGACCGGGATGTACAACCTGTTATGGACGAATACCTTCAAGGGTTTATTAAGGAAAAACACTTCAAAAAAGATGCAAGAGTATGGAGTAACTACCGCGATTATCGCCCTATGGTAGAGTTTGCCCGTCAGAAAAAATTAAATGTTATTTGCGCAAATGCACCTACACGTTACACCAATTTGGCTGGCCGCAAAGGACAAGACGCGTTAGATATGCTACCATCCGCTAACAAAGAATTCTTCGCACCCATACCTTACGATACTGCCAGTGGGAAATATTATAAAAAGCTCATGGGACTAGATCATACCCCAGCAGCAGCCCCCAATGATACTTCCAAGGCTAAAGCAGCACCTTCAATGGCAGCTATGATGGGTGGATTTAATATGGTAATGGCTCAGTCATTATGGGATGCTACCATGGCACATTCAATTACCAAATACATGAAAAAAAACAAGGGTAAAAAGGTTTTGCATGTCAATGGTAGATTTCATAGCGATGAAGGGTTTGCTGTAGCTACACAGCTTTACAATTACAACTCCAAGATTAAAAGAATGATCGTTTCTACTTCCAGCGATGAATCTTTCCCAAACATAAAATGGAGTGATTACGAAAAGCTGGGCAATTACATCATCATCACAGACCCTAAGGTGCCAAAAACATACGAAAACTAGCAAAACATACTCTAAGTCAAAGTGTTAAATATACATCAGACACAGTCTGTTACTTGACACTGTTTGTTATTTTTGTCAATAAACAACTTCTTTTGAAAATTTACACTCAAAACCTCGTAAAGCAATACGGCAAACGCACCGTCGTTAACAATGTATCTTTCGAGGTAAGCCAAGGCGAAATTGTTGGTCTACTAGGTCCCAACGGAGCTGGTAAAACCACTTCTTTTTACATGGTTGTGGGTTTGGTAAAACCAGATAAAGGGCAGGTTTTTCTAAACGAAGAAGACATTACTAAGCTTCCAATGTACAAACGTGCCCAAATGGGAATTGGTTATCTTCCTCAAGAAGCCTCTATTTTCCGGAAGCTATCAGTAGCTGATAACATAGCTGCAGTGCTGGAAATGACCAAACTTACCCGTGCCGAGCAACAAAAAAAGTTGGAAGAGCTTTTAGACGAATTCAGATTGCAACATGTACGCAAAAGCCCCGGTGATGTGCTAAGTGGTGGCGAACGCAGACGAACCGAAATTGCTCGTGCATTGGCTGTTAATCCAAAGTTCATTCTACTAGATGAACCTTTTGCTGGTATCGACCCAATTGCTGTAGAAGACATACAAAGTATTGTTGCCACCCTCAAATACAAAAACATAGGCATACTCATTACAGACCACAACGTACAGGAAACACTATCTATCACAGATAGGGCATATCTACTATTCGAAGGTAGAATATTGAAAGCTGGTAGTGCTGAAGAACTGGCCGCCGATGAACAAGTAAGAAAAGTGTATCTTGGTCAGAATTTTGAGCTCAAAAGAAAAGATTATTTGAAACTTGGCTACGAAAATTCTGTAAAATAAAAGCCTCAGTTCATCAATATTAGTAATTAACAAAGTAGCAGACCAACTACAAACATGAGCATAATTAGTCCGGCATTCAGAGGATTTATCAAGTTGCGCCAAAGTGCAATTGATAATTTCACGCACAACCCCATAGATACACAACAACAAGTGTTCAATCATCTAATAGGGTCAGCTCAATTTACTGAATACGGTAAAAAATATAGATTCGAGAATATCGACAACATTACCGATTTCCAAAAAAAAGTGCCTATCAATGACTACGAAACCCTGAAGCCATATATCCAACGCATACTAGAAGGCACTCAAAATGTACTGTGGCCCTCCCCAATTACATGGTTTGCTAAATCAAGTGGCACCACAAGCGATAAAAGCAAGTTTATCCCCGTTAGTAAAGAATCATTAGACGATACTCATTTTAGAGGTGCTAGAGATGTGCTAGCACTCTACCTCAGAGAGAATCCAAACTCTGATCTTACATCTGGAAAATGTGTTGTGATGGGTGGTAGTCACCAAATCAACCAATTAAATGCTGCTTCATTTTTTGGAGATCTATCTGCCGTTATGTTGCAAAACATGCCATTCGCAGGTCAAATGTTTCGCTTACCAGAGCTCTCCATCGCACTGATGACCGAATGGGAAGAAAAAATAGAGCGTATGGCACACAGCACCATACGCGAGAATGTTACATATATAGCAGGTGTTCCTACTTGGACTATTGTACTTATCAAAAGAATTTTCGAAATTACTGGCGCTAATAACCTATTAGATATTTGGCCCAACCTGGAGCTTTACATACATGGTGGCGTAAATTTCACCCCATATCGGCGTCAGTTCGAACAGTTTATACCTTCTCCCAAAATGTTTTATCGAGAAACATACAATGCGTCAGAAGGATTTTTTGCTGCACAAGACAGAGAAGATGAGGAAGGGATGTTACTATTCTTGAACCATGGTATTTTCTATGAATTTATGCCAATGGATGAATATGGAAAAGAAAACCCCAAGACGCTCACCCTCAAAAATGTAGAACTATATACCAATTACGCAATTGTTATTAGTACTAACGGTGGCTTATGGCGATATCTGGTTGGCGATACCATACAGTTCACATCTTTGGTTCCATATCGAATCAAGGTAACTGGCAGGCTCAAACACTTTATTAATGCATTTGGCGAAGAACTAATTGTAGACAATGCAGACAATGCTATTGCTATAGCATCCGCTGAAACTGGAGCTATTGTTGCCGATTATACTGCCGCCCCAGTGTATATGACTGGTGCTACCAATGGCGCCCACGAATGGATTATAGAATTTGAGCATCTACCTGTACCAATTGAGGTATTCACCTCCTTGCTCGATAAATCGCTTCAAGCTATCAATTCAGACTACGAAGCGAAACGCCACAAAGATATGGCGTTGAGAATGCCAATAGTTCATCAAATGCCCAAGGATGGTTTCAAACGTTGGTTGAAAGACAAAGGTAAACTTGGAGGTCAGCACAAAGTACCACGATTGAGCAATGAACGTAAATACATTGAAGAATTGCTACCCTATTTGCAGCAAAGCATTTAAAAGGATTACTGTCTCTTTAAGTACAACCATTTTCAACTAATTAAGCCAGCAACCCATGCAGCATACTTACTCCTACCAAAGCTTATACTCATTCACGAGCTCAGTCTTTACAAGAATAGGTTGTGATGAACAGGCTGCTGCACTCGCTACAAAGGTGCTGTTATCAGCCGATATGCGTGGAATTGATAGCCATGGTATCGCAAGGCTAATAGGTTATGTTAGGCTTTGGGAAGCAGGAAGAATCAACGCAACTCCAAAAATTTGTATTACTCACCAAACTCCCTCTACTGCGGTTGTCGATGGGGGTTCCGGTCTTGGCCTTGTCGTAGCACCATATGCTATGAATGTCGCTATAGAGAAAGCTAAAATAGCGGGTACTGGCTGGGTAAGCGTAAAGAATAGTAACCATTTTGGCATCGCAGGGTATCATGCCATGATGGCACTAGACCATGATATGATTGGTATAGCCATGACCAATGCCAGCGCGCTGGTCGCCCCTACTTTTTCTATAGAGCGTATGTTGGGCACCAACCCTATAGCAGTAGCTATACCTGCCGGCAATCAACCATCTTTCGTAGCAGATTTTGCCACTACTACTGCTGCAAATGGAAAGCTAGAAATCTTACAACGCAAAAATTCCCCTACACCCGAAGGTTGGGTGCAAGACCAAGTGGGCAACAGCACTACTGATGCGCATGCACTCAAAAAACAAGGTGCTTTACTGCCGCTAGGTAGCGACCGTGAGCATGGTAGCCACAAAGGGTATGCATTAGGCAGCATTGTCGACATATTTTCGGCAGTGCTAAGTGGAGCCAGCTATGGACCATGGGCTCCACCCTTCCCAGCTTATGTGCCAATGCCTCCTGATATGCCCGGGCAAGGTTTAGGTCATTTTTTTGGTGCTATGCGTATTGATGCTTTTCGCACATCGGAGGAGTTTAAGGAACACATGGACAACTGGATTGCCCGTTTCCGCACAGCTACGCCAGCTCCAGGGCACGAAAAAGTACTAATACCTGGCGACCCTGAGCGCGAAATGGAGAAAATTAGGACTATAGAAGGAATTCCGATAGTAGATAGTGTGATAAACGAGCTAAAAGAACTGGCGGAAAAATTAGAGGTAGATTTTCTCAGCTAACTACTCGCATTCTAGGTCATAAAAAGCACCAAGATTTTCTACCTTAAGTCTGGGAGAATAAGTGTTATCTGCCAGCATATTTTGCCTGAATATACAGTGCGACATACCACATCTACCATCTGCAGTTTCTCCGTAAAGTTCCATGTGTATGTATCTTGCTATTATCATACCATCGTCAGTGCGCATCACTTCCCAGTCATCAGACACTATTTTTGCAATCTTGAATTCTTCCCTACATCTTAGGGCGGCAGCTCTTTTATTAGCCACATAGAGTGCATGTGCTTCTAATTGAGGCTTTTTCATGCTTGCTTTCACATCGCTATATCTAGCTTTGTTTTGCCCCAAAGCACCTAAAGCGAAACTGAAAACAAATAAAAACAATAGTAGCAGCCTATGCATGAAAAACAAGTTTTGTCAAAAATAATCAAAATGAAACCAGTGAACGCCATGCTACACACCAGCATTATACTTTAGCCGTTCCAAGTCTTCAGGGGTATCTATACAATGACTTTCGTATGTTGTTAGCACACACTTTATCTTATATCCACTTTCTACCCACCTCAGTTGCTCCAGCGATTCAGCTTTTTCTAGCTTCGATACTGGAAGCTTAATTAATTGGGCTAGGATGTCACTCCTATAAGCATACATACCCACATGCCTGTAATAGGTATGGTGCAGATGCCATTCTTTTTCATCTACGCCCTTTATAAAAGGTATTACCATTCTACTGAAGTACATACCTTCCATATTATCATTAAGCACTATTTTTACCTCTCCCTTGTCAAACAGTGAATCATGATCAGTTACAGCTATCATTTGAGTTGCGATTTCCACACCTCCCTGTTGTAGAACCACGGCTAGTTCATCAATTTGTGCGGGTACTATAAATGGTTCGTCTCCCTGTATATTAATAACATACTCATAGCCATCGCCCAGTTGCGTAAGCGCTTCATAGCACCTGTCAGTTCCACTAGGATGTTCAGTAGCGGTCATTACCACCTTACCTCCAAAAGAAAGTACATGGTTATATATTCTATCGTCATCAGTCGCTACCACCACTATGTCCAAATGTTGGCTCATCGCAGCCTGCTCATACACACACTGGATCATGGTTTTACCGTTTATATCAGCTAGCGGTTTACCGGGAAAACGAGAAGATGCAAATCTTGCTGGTATTATACCTGCTATCATATTAATGGATTGGTTTCTGAAATCTTAGAATCTGTCACTGTATAAAATGCTGGAGAAGGAATATTTCTGCTATTGAGGTAATCGCGATAGTGTTCTGAGTAAATAGACCGCTGCATTATCGTTTCGTCATATTTTCCGCTTAGTGCTTTTAGCAATTCAGTGGCTTCTCGTATCGCATTGTTACCACCATCTTTTGATGTTATATAGTCGGCAAGGTGTTTTTCTTTTGCCATATTCACCAACATTGGGTTGCAGTTTCTACCTACCATTATCCTTATCCCACACATAGATGCAACTTCCAGATCCGTGATATCATCAAAAAAATAGGCCACTTCGTCTGGTTGTATATCGTGCGCTTCACAAAGATGCATTAATGCATCTTTTTTGTTTTTTATACCATAATATACCGCATGAAAATGCTCTCGTCTAGAAAAAGTAAATGCTACAGGATTTTTTTCGCCAGTTATAATACCTGCTATGGGATTGAGCGATTTGCGAATGTAGTGATTGTACCTAAGCATATTTATGCCCATTGAGTCTACCTCGTTAAACGGACTTGAACCATCAGCACCCTTCGAGCCATTATTAAATACACCATCCCAATCAAAAATATAGGCATTTATTCGGTCCAGTTTCATACCTAGTTCACTTGCCCCTGTCACAAATGTTCCAGAAAATGCATTTTGAATAAAATCTGTATATATATTAGTCATAATCAAAAACTATACTTGCAGAGAAGGTGAATACTAGTAATAAAAACAAATGGCATAAAGTTCCTGAGAGGACCATCATACCATTTGCAAAAATAAGTGCTTAACAATAATAGATTAATATGCTTTCAAATCCTGTATGTCTAGCATACCTACAGGTTTGTTATTGTCAGTAGCCAGTATAGTGTCTACTTTCATTTTCTTAAATATCGCTGCTGCATCATTCAACAGTGCATTTACATCTATACTTATCGGTGTTTTGTACTCCAAACTACCTATTTTTTTGTCCAAAATGTGTTCTCCATCATTTTGCAACAATCTCCGCAAATCACCGTCCGTAAACACACCAGCAACTTCTCCGTTATCATTTACCACTGTTATACAACCAAATCCATATTCAGTCATCTTTACAATAGCATCTTTAAGGTTTGTATCAGCATTCACAAGTGGATTGATACTATTGATAGCATCTTTTACGCGCACAGTCATTAGGCGAGTATCGCTCAAAAACTGTTCTGTTCCTATAGTAGTAAAATTATTCTCTGTAAGAGATTTCAATATTTTAAGTGGTACAGTAATCGTGTGCGCTCCTGCTGTAAGTGCGTTGCGCACATGCTCAGAATTACGCACAGAACTAAACATGATTTTAGTATCGTAGCCATACTGCTTCACAGCCTTCACACATTGTTCCACCAGCGCCACTGCATCATGACCCTGATCTTGCAAACGCCCTACCAATGGACATACATAACTTGCACCTGCTTGCATAGCCATGTACGCTTGCTGTAGTGTATATACTAGGTGTACATTCACTAACAATCCCTGATTGCGCAGCATCTTGCAAGCTCTAAGACCTTCCAAAGAAACAGGTATTTTAAAAACTGTCGTTTTAGGATCTAATCCCAGATTCAACTGACGAACTGCTTCTGCCACAACTTCTTCTGCAGTATTGCCCAGCGCTTCTATTTGCAGCACTGGCACCATTTTAGACAACTTTACAATCGTGCCGTCTATATCTGTGATACCTTCACGCTGCATAAAGGTGGGTGTAGTAGTGAGTCCGGTAAGAAAACCGAGTTTAAAACCTTCTTCTATTTCTTTCAGGTTAGCCGAATCGAGATATAATTCCATGTTTATTAGTATTGTTATAATTGCTGTGCAAGATAGTTGTTCTTTTTGGAATTGGGAACATATGCTCACAACAACCTGAGCAAACAACTTAAAAGTTAACAAGTCTTATTTGCCCGACGCAAAAACTTGCTTCAGTAGTGCAATAGCATCCGCTTGATTGATTTTGCGGTTTTTAAGTATCAGTGTTCTATAACTACATTCCTTACAGGCACAATCTTTGGTACCACACAAGTAGTATTGGTCTATCCCATCTGCTCTCACCATCCATATTTTATATCGCGCAGCGCTATCGGATTCCAAAATTACTGGTGTCTGTTCTTGTAATTTAATCTGATAATTAGCTTCCATGTTATAATAGCTATTTATAAAATCTGCATCTGCCACTTTTCCTTTACCAAACTCATAACTGCTACACAGGCCCACCGATACTATCATTGTCGTGGTGTCGGCTCTATAAAAATACTGTTGTCTGCTCGTTTTAGCGTATTTGCCGGCTTCCCACTTGCCTGGCAGTATCACATTGCCATGTGGCAACACCGTATAGGTAGTGCTATTAGCTTTCGCATCATACTGCGCTTCAGTTTTAGAGGCGGGCGCCAATCTATGAAAACAGCTATTGAGCCCCGTAACCACCAACATGCTAACGAACAACAGCAAAAAACGATTAACCAAAATTATATTCATCTGTTCAATTTTATGATTGTGATACTAGATTCAACGTACGCTCACTTTGTGACGATGTTTTTACCATCATCTTTTCCAAGACCATTATTCTTCGGGTATTACCTACAATCCACAACAAGTCACCAGCTTGAATCAAAGCTGTCGATTCAGGATTCAAAATACGTTCACCATTGCGCTCAATACCTACCACCAACCCCTTAGTACGCTCTCTGATAGAGGATTCCTTAATTGTTTTCCCTGCCAATACAGAATAGGGTGTTACCTCTATACGCTGCAGAGTAAGTTCATCTTCTGGTAATATATTTTTTGACCGTACCGGGCTACAAAAATCAAGATATTTTTTGAATGCCACTACTTGGTCATCTGTGCCTATTACGTACAATGTGTCATCCGGATATATCCGCTCCTGTCTATCAGGTGCCTGTATCGTAAAAGCCCCTCTTTTTATCATCGCAATATTCACCCCATATTCTTCTCTTAGTTTCAGCTCCCAGAGTGTTAATCCAACACCGCGAAAGTCAGGGGAAATCAAGAAACTAGTGATATGCGCGTCCCAAGGTGTAAGATGAGAACCACTCACTTTTTTGTCATTTTGTTCTTTTTCATTCAAATTGGTGATAAATCGTTTTTCTATAAAGTAATTGATGGTTTGTAGCTTCTTATAATTAATCACTAACAAAAAGACCGACAAAATAAACAAAGCAAATGCCCACTCTGACGAAACTATATTGTCTATAAGAAAACCAATAATGATAAACCCAATCACGAACCTAAACACTTGCAAAACAATCATTGGACCTCTGAACGACCGGTTTTGCCACAAATTTTTCGCTACTTTCGGAGCTATTCGCCTCAATGTCAAGGCCCATAAAAAAGGAGTTGCCAACAATATAGTTACTGCCGCCATTGCCAGTCGTATCAACTGCGACTGCGTCCCATGCAAAACAGCTGGTAGCATCACATTTGACATGATCAGCACTACTCCAATTACCAATATTGCATAGATAACTGTTTGTACAGCAAAAGATGTAATATACTCCTTCCAGTCACTGGTAGGTTTTACAGTTTGCCCCTCTAAGCTGTATTTATCTATTGCATTTATCCAGTTGGGGGGGAGCTTTTTCTGCAACATCAAATACAATGGCGTAGAAAAACGAATCATATATGGGGTAGTAAACGTAGTAAGTGCAGAAACTGCCACGGCTATGGGGTATAAGTAAAGGCTAATGAGCCCCATAGACAATCCTGCAGTGGCAATAATAAAGGAAAACTCACCTATCTGCGATAGACTCATACCAGCTTGTACGGCTATTTTTAATGGTTGTCTAGATAATAGACCGCCTATGATTGCCGTAATGGGCTGGCCGATAAGTACTACCATGCTAATAAGCAAAATAGGCTGCCAATAGGTGGGTATCATTGCAGGGTCTATCATCATCCCAACAGACACAAAAAATACTGCACCAAACATCTCTTTGATAGACATCGTAAGATGCTCAATTTTTCCGCCTACCGGTGTTTCTGCTAGTATAGATCCCATAATAAATGCACCCAATGCTGGCGAGAACCCTGCGCCGGCTGCAAGAATAACCATAATGAAACACAGCGCTAGTGAAACAATAAGTAACATCTCATTGTTCATAGATTTTTCCAACCTCCTTAGCATCGTCGGCAAGAAAAAAATCCCAGAGACAAACCATAGCACAAGAAAAAATATAAGCTTTCCTACCGGAAACAATAATGCTGGCCCTGTCAAACTAGTGCTAATAGCTAATGTAGGAAGCAAAACCAACATCAATATAGCTGCCAAATCTTGTACTACTAAGACACCAAATACTAAACCTGCAAATTTTTTCTCTTTTACTCCCGACTCCTCAAATGCTCTGAAGATAATGGTGGTCGATGAAATCGATATCATAGCACCCAGAAATATACTATCTGTCGTCGTCCAATTGAGCATTTTACCAATACCAAAACCGATCAATAACATGGCTACAATTTCGGTTATGGCCATAATAGAGGCGGTACCCCCTACCCTCAACAACTTCTTGAAACTAAATTCTAACCCAAGACAGAAAAGCAAAATAATTACTCCGATCTGCGCCCATATCTCTACACTTTTAGTATCTGCAACACTTGGAAACAATGGAAAATGAGGACCTACTAGTATCCCTACTAATATGTATCCTAGCACGGTAGGCTGCTTCAGTTTCTTGAACAATAAAGTTGTTACCGCTGCTGCGCCCATTATCAATCCAAGGTCTGAAATAAGTGGTGGCAGAGCAGACATTAAAAACAAATTAAGCATATTACATTACATCATACAGTTTTATGAATGCGATAAAGATAACAAAATGAGAGTGTGAAGCTTGTTTTATAATGTTAAAATGAAGAAGTGCAATGATAAAATGACAATCGATGTACTATAGTTTTGAAACCAAACTCAATAGTTAATAAATGTAGTTTTTTAGGCTATTACCCCAAAATTTGTGATATTTATGTATTGATTGACCTCGTGTATACAGATGAAATTATTATGATCAGGAAAGCCTATAAATTCAGTTCAATTCTACTAAGTGCATACTTACTGTGTATTACCATTGCACATGCGCAAAGCTCATTACCTTCTCACACTATACATTTAAAAAGTGGAGTTATCTCCACCATCAGCAACTCAGCTGAATGGATAAATAATAGAGGCAACAAAACCAGCGCCGAACAAGTTTTGTTGCATTTCGATAAAAAACCCAATAGCACTTCGCTCGACAGCCTCTCTAGAGCAGGCATTACTGTACTCGATTACATACCCGACAATACATATGTCGCAATTGTAAGTCAGTTATCAGATCGAGCTAAACGAGCACTATCTCTTTCATATAGCATCACACCTATGTTGCCAGAATGGAAAGCTGACAAATATCTTTGGCAATCAGTTACGACTGGCAACCTCAAACTTGTAGTATCTATTTATAGCGTAGTAGGCAAACAAGAATTGCAAGACCTTGTCAGAAGTTTGGATGGACAATTGCTAGCTGGAGACATGGAGGATTATGGTTATTACAACATAGATATAGCTGCTCAGAAGCTACGAAACCTAGCAGGATGGTATGGTATTCGCAGTATATCGATGAGGACAAAGCCAGTGTTACTAGACCGTCAATCAATACCTGCCGTTAAGGGAAACAATGCTATCGCACCTTTTCTATTAGGTGGTTACAACCTTAATGGAGATAGTGTTACGATTGGTGTTGGCGATAACACATCAGGAATTTTCCACACAGATATGGTAGATCGTATCACTAACTACAACCCAGCGCCGATGACCAATCATGGCATCCATATAAATGGGATTGCTGGTGGTGCCGCCATATTAGATCCACTAGCTATTAGTATGACGCCCAAAGTCAAACTGTTGAATTTCTTCTTTAGTAGTCTTCTTCCTGCTACTGGTACTATGCTTGCGCAACACAACATGACTATCACCAACAACTCATACACCATCGCAGAAGATAATTGTCCATATTTTGGGACTTACGACCTTTATTCTCGTTTTCTCGATACAATGGCCATACAATACCCCACTGTTCAGCACGTGTTTGCAGCTGGTAATGATGGCGAGTTGACTTGTGCTCCTCATGCCCCAGGCTATGCAACTGTGGGCGGTGGATATCAGCCTTCCAAAAACATAATCGTGGTTGGTAGCACTAGTCATAATTTGGTACAGGCATGGGACCAATCTCGTGGCCCTGTTAAAGACGGAAGAATCAAACCAGATATTGTGGCTGTTGGCGCAAGCGTCTACTCAGGGTTGCGAAACAACACCTATGGATGGGCTGGAGGCACTAGCATGGCTTCACCACAAGTAGCCAGCGGATTGGCCATTCTTACCCAGCGTTACAAACAGTTGCATAATGGTACACAACCCAGAGCCGACCTTCTAAAAACAGTATTACTTAACTCTTCCACCGATCTAGGTGTTGCTGGTCCCGACTTCAGCTTTGGCTTCGGCATGATGGATATCGGTCGCGCACTAAAGACTTTAGAAAACAACTGGTACAGATCTGGCATTTTAAACCACAGCGACTCACAATCGTACGTCATTAACATACCAACTGGAACAGCTCAAGCTAAAATAATGTTGTATTGGAATGACGCACCAGCAAGTCCATCTGCTGCAAAACAACTGGTGAATGACTTAGATGTTGTTCTCAAGCTGCCAAATGGTCAAATAAAATTACCATTAGTTCCAGATGCCACTCCTGCTAATGCTCAAAAACCAGCTATTGAACAAGCAGACCATCTGAACAATGTTGAACAAATAACAATCAACAATCCAGAATCAGGCAACTATACTGTAACTGTTAGAGGGTATGATGTATCATTAGGACCACAACCTTTTGTTATTGCTTACGACCTAGCACCAGTGAGCTTATCGCTAACGTTCCCACTAGGTGGCGAACAAGCTACGGATGTTGACTCGTTTAGAGTTTTTTGGCAAGCAATTACAGATGGTAATACCTGCAAAGTAGAATTTAGTAAAGATAACGGCAGCACCTGGGTTACCATGGCAAATGCAGTTCCTGCAGAAAAAAGATACTTCAGTTGGATACCAGAAGGAGTGAGCTCAGGAAATTGTTTGGTTAGAGTAAGCAGAAACAATACTACACAAGTTTCCACATCGCAGCGATTCGTCATCAACCCCAAACCCAAACTGTCGCTTGCTATCACCCAGTGCCCAGGTTACATGAATGTTCATTGGTCGCCAATTCCTGGAGCAAATGCTTATGCAGTACTTAAAAAAATTGGTGCCGAAATGTTAGTGATAGACACCACTACCGACACCAATTACGTATTTGTGGGCTTATCCTTACACAATCGCACCTATGTTGCAGTCCAACCTATAATGAATGGCTTAAGTGGTTACAGAAGTATTGCACTATCAGGCATTGCTAATAATGGCGATTGCCAACTTGCTGCTACCAGTGGAGATTTGATGATCGATACTATTTCCGGTCCTGAAAGTGGCAGAATGTTCACAAGCTCTGCTATCCAAGCTGGAAAAACTATAAAAGTTGGCATCAGGAACCTATACAACACCGACTGCGGTAGTTACACACTATCATGGCAAATAAACAATGGCACATGGCAACAACTAATTAATCCTGGTTATACAATACGTGCTAACTCAACCACATATCTTGATTTACCTGGATTAGATTTCTCACTAGCAGGCAATTATACACTCAAAATTGCCATCCATAATACTTCTGTTCCCGACCCACATTCATCCAACGATACTGTTATTAAAAATATAAAATGCCTTCCAAACGACCCAATGGACCTAACCCACCTGTACGAAGATGGTTTTGAAGATATGCTGTTGTTTAATACCACGCACGACTCCATCGGTATTTCACCAAACGGTCATTGGGACTATTTCAACGAAGATGACTCTGGAAGAATTAGATCCTATATCTACGATAAAATTGTAATTAAAGGAAACAGATCTGTAAGTATGGATCAATTTATGCCAATGAGGAGCGGTAGTAATAATTTATTCTCTGGCACTTTCAATTTATCTAGTTACGATACTGGGTTACATGAAATAAGAATCGATTATGATTACATTTTGCATAGCATTCCTAACAACAAAAACGGCAATGCTGTTTTTGCTCGTGCTACTGATACTTCTGCCTGGAAAACAATCTATAATTATGACTCCAACAGCTATCCTGGCACACTGAAACAAGTAAAATCAATTTCAATAACAGACATTGTTCGTCACAGCAATCAAAATTTCTCTACGAGCACACAAATAGCTTTTGGTCAAAATGACACTACCATCATAGCTTCCACTAACTTTGGTACAGGTATCACTATTGATAACTTCAGAATGTATACTGTAGCTAACGATGCTGTGTTAGCAGATGTTGTAGCTCCAATCCCAAACAATTGCGGCCTCCCTTCTTCAATTCCACTAACTGTTAAAGTAAAAAACGGTGTTAATTACACTATAAAAAACATATCGGTGTATTACGCACTAGATAACGGAATAGTATATCAGGGTACAATCGACTCCCTGAAATCTAAAGATTCAATAAACTACACTTTTACGCAATCAATGGATATCACTACCGGCAGTAAGCACTCTATAAAAATATGGATAAGTGCTGCCAGTGACACTTACAGTGACAATGATAGTATTATAAACTATCAATTCTTAAATAGTAAAATCATTACAGATTATCCATATCTCGAGCAGTTCGAAAAAGATAATGGCGGATTTTATACCGACGGTTTTATGAGTTCGTGGCAATATGGTGCTCCATCATCCACCAGAATAAACAAAGCTGCAAGCGGCAAAAAAGCATGGAAAACTAATCTTACCGGGAATCACAACGATTTAGAAGAGTCCTACCTATACTCTCCTTGTTTCGATCTTTCTGCAATGAGTCAGCCGATGCTTAGTTTCAGTATGGCTGAAGATATCGAAAACTGCGGCAGTATACTCTGCGACGGCGCTTATTTGGAATATTCCTATGATGGAAATTTGTGGACTAAAATAGATGCTAATAGTAACACTACAAACTGGTATGACAGCACTCACCACATCTGGAATACTGCTGGATTTAGTAGATGGCATGTTGTCTCTGTTCCATTACCCGTACCTCCAGCCTCAAAAGTGCTACACCTTAGATTCGTTTTTTTCTCCGACCCAGCAGTAGCCTATGAAGGTGTAGCCATAGACGACATTCATATTTATGACAAAAACAAAGACATATTAGCCGCTAATGGCCAAACAACAATTCAAAACGACCAATCTGCCAATACTTGGAATGTTTTTGCAACCAACAATCTATTAGCTGCTGAAGTACAACCAACACAATATTTCAATAACATATCCATTTCTTTGTATCAAATTGATACGCTCTACAATCATGGCCAAACACAATATTTGATACCAAGAAGCTACGCTCTATATACAGAACAAGAATCTTCAGATAGTTTTGTAGTTAGGTTATTTCTTACTGAACAAGACATCTTGAAAATCACCACCGATACTACCTGTCCATCTTGCACCAGAATTGAAGATGCATACACATTGGGTATTACTCAATACGTCGATAACCAAAAAAACAATACTGTAAATGGAACACTAAATGATAATTTCACCGGAACCACCCGATATTACAACAGTGAAAAAGTAAATTGGGTTCCCTACATGAGTGGGTATCGCGCCGAAGCCAGAATTAAAGATTTGGGCGAATTATGGTTCAACAACGGTGGCCCAACTAATGCTTTTGTGGCTGGCGACGACTACCTCAACTTTATTGCTTTCAAAAAAGGGGCTTACGCAACTGCATTTTGGCATTCGCTAATCGATACTGCTGTTAATCAATATGTATTAGAATCCAGTATCGACAATATTATGTTCACTGAGGTCGCCACAATCATTGCTCGCAATGACAATCCTGGCGAATACACAGTCACTGCTACTGAAGAACTATCTAGTACCGTGTACTTCAGACTGAAGTGGACAATGAAAAATAGCACTACGCTTCATTACTCGCCAGTAAGAAAAATAGAACAGAATGAAGAGACGGAAGGTGGGGTGAAATTCAACGCTTCGATGGCCAGTAGCAACCATGTTCTCACCAAATGGCAGTCGTTTATTGACGGCATGGTAAAAAACTACCTCCTAGAACGTGCCATTAACGACGATAGTTACACTGAAATAGCCAATGTATCCTCCGAAAAAAATTACGGACAACTTTACTACATCACTGATGCACCAGCCAACATACACCCTGGGGCGGTTTTGAGTTATAAACTCACAGCAGTACTTAACGATAACTCCAAAGTAACCCTACCTGTACAAAAAGTTAAGTGGATAGATCGCATTGCCCTTTCTGAAATCTACCCCAACCCTACTTCAAATGATAAAATTTCTATCCACTGGTTTGCAGACCCTGGCACTGAAATGAAAGTTTCAATTTATGATATAACTGGAAGATTTATAGAACAGTACACACTAACAGCAACAGAATGGGATAACACAACTACGCTCACCACAATACCAAAAACGAAAAGTGTATATTTTGTAAAAGCTACATCCAGCAATTACACAAATACTTTCAAAGTAATATTCAAATAGCTAAACTGCTAATAACCAATACGTTAGAAATACTTACCTTCAGTAAGAAATTCAGATACATATTCTCTCACACCTTCTTCTAGGGAGTAAAAAGGTGCATCATAACCCGCTTTTTTCACTTTGGTCATATTAGCCTCAGTAAAATACTGATACTTGTCACGAATGTCTAATGGCGTATCTACATACTCAATTTTAGGCTCCATTGCCAAGGCACTGAATATAGCTGTCACCAAATCATTAAAAGTTCTAGCAGTTCCAGTGCCTGCATTATACAAGCCACTTGTAGGTTGATATTGCATTAACCACACACAAAGCTGCACAATATCTTTTACATATATAAAATCACGTATTTGCTCCCCGTCCCGATAATCAGGATGATGTGAGCGAAACAGCTTTACCTCCCCAGTATTTTTAATACTATTGTAAGCATGAAATATCACAGAGGCCATTCTGCCTTTATGATATTCGTTCGGTCCGAAAACATTAAAGAATTTCATACCAGCCCAGAAAGGTGGGTGTTTCACTTGCGCCAATGCCCAGATATCAAACTCATTTTTCGACACCCCATATGGATTGAGGGGGGCTAAACTACTCACAATGTCATGCCTGTCATCATAGCCGTGCTCCCCATTGCCATAGGTAGCAGCTGATGACGCATAAACCAGTGGAATATTTGATGCTGTACACAGCTGCCAAATCTTGATAGAATAATCGAGATTGAGTTTTTTGTGTACAGCATAATCCATTTCAGTAGTATCTGTACGTGCTCCTAAATGAAAAATGTAATCAATATTATAGTTACAGGTCTTCTGCCATTCAAAGAAATTGTCCCTGTTTACCTGCTCCAAGTATTGCTTACCAACAAGATTTGGCAACTTATTTTCAGCAGAAAAATCATCAACCAGAATCAACTGATTGAATCCCATAGCATTAAGATAGCCCGCCAAATAGCTGGCAATAAAACCAGCAGCACCGGTTACTACAATTACATTATTTCGAAGCATTAAATAGTCGATTTATTAATGGCCAGCTTTATGATCTGCTTCTGCTGGCTTAGCAGCCTCAGTAGACGTAGCGGCTTCATGACCATTAGCTTCATGACCTGCTGCTTCGTGCTTTTCAGATTTAGCACCAGCACCGTGTGCTTCATGTCCACCTGCAGCACCGTGTGCACCATGACCAGCAGCAGCACCATGTCCGCCATGACCTTCCTCGCTACCAGCACTTTCTACTTGTACAAAGTTGAGTGCTGCTACAAAAAGCCCTACAAGAATAATAACTAGCCAAAAAGAATTTTTGAAAGATATGATGGCCTTGTTTTCTGTACCGTGTGAGTGATGTGTATCGTGGCTCATTTACGTGTTTGTTTTGTTAGCAAAAGTAAACTTTTGAACTGTATTGTGCAAACACAATAACAGATGTATTTACAACAAAATCGACAAAAACATACCTAAAAGAAACTACTTTTGTACATCTATGAGCAAAAATGGCACTGCCAGAAAAAAATTCCTAACCTATTTCCTTAAAGGATTGTTAGTTCTATTTCTTTCATCTACTATTTATTTGGCACTATGTAAGTGGATGATGCCAGTAATTACTTTTACTCAAATAGGAGCCCTTGTTGAAGGTTACGGACTAAAACGAGATTACGTAAGCTGGAACGAAATATCGACTAATGTTAAGCTAGCTGCCATAGCCAGCGAAGATCAGTTGTTCCCTAGACACAATGGGTTCGACTGGAAAGCACTAGACAAAAGCATTAATGGACCCCAAAAGAAAAAGCGAAAAAAGAAAGTAAAAGGCGGCGGTGCCAGTACTATTAGCCAGCAGACTGCAAAGAATGTTTTCTTATGGCAGGGCAGTGGCTTTGGCAGATACGTAAGAAAAGTGCCTGAATTTTACTTCACACAACTCATTGAGTGGACTTGGGGTAAACAACGAATCTTGGAAGTATACCTGAATGTTATCGAAATGGGACCAGGCATTTTCGGCATCGAAGCTGCTGCGCAAGAATATTTTCACAAACCAGCCAGCAAACTAACCCAAAGCGAGGCAGCTATGATTATCGCATGTCTTCCCAACCCTAAAAAATTCACCGTAAAACCCATAAGCCGCCGTGTAAAATGGCGCTTTCCAAATATTGTCTCTCAAATGAACAATCTCAACAGCGACCCACTTACCTACGATTTAGTACATCGCAAATAATCTATCCAGCATATGCAGCTTCCAAGTCTGAAATGATAATTTTTTTCATTTTTAGCATTGCCTGCATTACTCGGTGAGCCGCACTTGCATCATTACTATTCATCATTTTACCCAGTGCTGACGGTATTATTTGCCACGACAGACCAAACTTATCGGTCAGCCAGCCACAACTTTGTTCTTCCCCACCATCAACTAACCTCGTCCACAATTTGTCTACTTCTTCCTGTGTTGCACAATTAACGAAAAACGAAATGGCTGGCGAAAAAGAAAACATAGGACCTCCATCCAGCACCATGAATTCCTGACCAAACAGCCTAAACGAACCAGTTACGATATTGTCACCTATTCTATTCACATTCACCACTACAGCATCTTCAAACACAGATACATAGAAGTTCATTGCCTCTTCCGCTCTGCCATTAAACCATAAATAAGGTGTTATTTTTTGCATACCGTCTTTTAAATTATTTATACAAATCTACTTTCTTTATTAATTTGCTTACGGTGGCAATACGACAAACATCAGGAAATTTGCGACATTACTATTTTTCCGATAGTTGCTTAAGTAGTTGCATGGCTACCTCATCAACGCTATTGCCCGAGTTAGATAAAACTACTATCCCAATTTTCTTTTCAGGTATGTAGCCGCAGAAAGATGTAAACCCAAAAGTAGCACCATTGTGCCACACCAGTGTTCGTTGTTGGGGAGCCTTAGCCAGCATCCAGCAAAAACCTACGTTACCATCATTTTTACTAGGCACAGGAGTATGAGACAATGAAAAGTCCTTATTGATATCATCCATATTCGCCTTCAGAAAAGAAATCATATCCACCAAATTACTTCTCAAACCACCAGCAGCCTTCATATCACCTAAGTGCCAGTACGGTGTCAATTGCCCATCTTTTTCTCTATATCCTTTTGCAACATTAAAATTCTTATCTCCTGCTTTAGCAAAATATGTATTTTTCATTCCAGCAGGTCTGTTGATGTATAAATTTACCAATTCCTGCAATGATTTTTTATATACGTTCTCTAAGATTACCCCCAACAGTCCTACACCTAGGTTCGAATACTCCATTTTGCCACCTGGTTCAGTAGCTACGGTTAAGTTTTTAAGGTATTCCAGTATCATAGCTTTATTGTAGTTACGATAAGGATCATTTTCATCATACGATTGCTGTACCTCCAGATTGTCAGGTATCCTTGGTAATCCTGATGTGTGATTGGCTAGATGTTTTATCAAAATTGGTTTTCCAGCATATTCCAACTTTGTGTAACTACCATTCAAATACTTTCGAATATCATCATCAAGTTTCATTTTACCTTCATTCACTGCATGGGCCAGCAGAATTCCAGTAAATGTTTTAGTCAGTGACCCTATTTCATAGATAGTCTCGTTTGTTGCCAGCTTACCACTACCCTTTTCCACCTCTCCATAATGGTAACTTTCAATCTTTTTACCTGATATTACTCCAATACTTAGCCCACTATTAACTGTATCATTCAAATAAGCCACTACCTCAGAATCCACATACAACTGCAATTCAGTCTTCATCGGATTATCTGTCATGGACGCTCTTGTACTTTTTTCAATTGCTACAATCTTCTCTTTGTAAGGCAACCATTGCATGCCAGAGATATTATTATCCTTGTCTACATAAAGTTTCAACAATAGTTTACCATTCTCAAATCTCACTACATAATTTGCGTTATCAGCCCCATCAGCCTTCCATGATATTATG
This sequence comes from Flavipsychrobacter stenotrophus, assembly GCA_945902755.1. Taxonomy (GTDB): domain Bacteria; phylum Bacteroidota; class Bacteroidia; order Chitinophagales; family Chitinophagaceae; genus Nemorincola; species Nemorincola stenotropha_A. The sequence continues at coordinate 16,655 of CAMDNC010000009.1, read as the reverse complement.
TTTCCCAATTGCGCTTTCAGATTATTGCTAAAAAAACCGGTGATTTGCTCTTCTCTAGCTTGTTTTTTGAAATCATCAGTCAGCATACCGTATATATCTGTATACTTACCTGTATTGTACTTATCAGCCAAGGCATTGATAACGAATTCTTTATTTTGCGCCATAGATGTACAAGAGTAAGCCATGAATACAATTGTTGTGAGGCCGTACTTTAATAGTGCTTTCATATTTCTTAAATTATTTCGTAAAATCCGATTTGATTCCTTAGCTAATCTAGAGCACTGTATTAGCATCTAACTAGTGAACCAACTGCCCGTAATAGTGATTGAAATGCTGTGATATCACAAGCAATCACAAAGCTAAAATCTCCAAATTAAAACATTATTCTAGCCCATAACTTTAAAATCAAATCTCCACTACTGCCAATTTATCCTCACATTTATCCAAAAGTTGCTGTGTAGTTAACTTCAAAATAGGGTGTACAAAACAAGGAGCTACCTTAGCTAATGGCACCAATACAAACCCTCGCTCATGAAGATATGGATGGGGTACTACCAGGTCAGGCATATCTAATACCAAATCATCATAATACAGAATATCTATATCTAGCGTACGCTTTCCCCACTTAGTTGTTCTTATTCTTTGATGTTGGTGCTCTATTTCCTGTATTGCATTCAGCAATGACAACGGAACTTGTGCAGTCGATATTCCCAACACCATATTCAAAAAATCTGGCTGTTCTTCCATTCCCCATGCCGCTGTTCTATACATTTTCGACACAGCAAATACTTCACCACAGTTTTCACCTATATCAGCTGTAGCTTGTGTTAGTATTTGAAAACTATTGCCTTGGTTACTACCTAACGACAGGTATGCAGTATGAGTTATTGCCACAATAACAAAAGTAAACAAGCCGGACGGAACTTCATACACATAGGTATTAAAATGAAAATCCCCCAACAGTTCACTGTCCGACAGCGCCATTGGGGCAATTTCTTGTAGCACTAATGCTATGGTAAAAGTAAATCAAATACCATGCCAATGCACAAACAGCGTGTTAATCTTACATTATTTGTACCAACATTGACCTATAATCGGTAGTAGTAAATAAACTAATTTTGCACTCAAATTTTACCCAATGATACCCTTTTACAAATATCATGGAACCGGTAACGACTTTGTAATTATAGACAACCGTGATGGGCAAATACAATTAACTACCGCACAAGTGGCTGCCCTATGCCAAAGGCGCACCGGTATAGGTGCCGATGGACTTATGTTGCTTGAAAGTGCGCAAGGGAATGACTTCAAAATGGTATACTACAATGCCGATGGCAACGAGAGCACCATGTGTGGTAATGGCGGCAGATGTATAGTCGCTTTTGCACGTTCACTAAATATTGTTACCGAAAAAGCAAGTTTTCTGGCAATAGATGGTGTACATGATGCCAAAATTAACCCTGATGGAACAGTAAGCCTGCACATGCAAGATGTACCAACTATGGAGGTACATGATGGATATACAGTGCTCAATACTGGTTCACCTCACTATATTAGGTGGCAAAATAGCGTCGACAATATGGATGTGGTGTCAGAAGGAAGAAGAATAAGAAACCTCCCAGAATTTGGCAGCAAAGGAATTAACGTCAACTTTGTAGCTTTTTCTGGCGACAGACTCTCCGTTCGCACTTATGAGCGGGGCGTGGAAGACGAAACCTTGAGTTGCGGCACTGGAGTTACTGCTGCTGCTATTGCGGCTACTTGTCATAGCTTGGGTCATTATACCACCCACATTGATACTCCTGGTGGGCAACTAACTGTTTCGTTCCAAAAAGACACTGCTACCAGCGCTAGAGACATTGTGCTTACTGGGCCTGCTGTATTCGTGTTCAAAGGTCATATCCATGCACTGTGACTATATAATTGTCGGCCAGGGTATCTGTGGCACGCTGCTTAGCCGAAAACTCTTGCAAGCAGGCAAAAGTCTATTGATTATCGACAACGGAAGCCCTACCACTGCCAGCCGATGTGCTGGGGGTATTCTTAATCCTATTACTGGCATGCGTATGGTGCGTAGTTGGTTGGCAGAGGAGCTAATACCCACCGCCGTTTCAGAGTACATTGCTGCCGGACAAGAGTTGGGGGGCCATTACATTACGCCAATGCCAATAACGGAGTTCTTGCATAGTAGAGAACATCAAGAATTATATGCCACAAAACTAAATACCGAATCTGAATATATCCAAACCGTTGCCGACGGTTCATTGTGGCAAAAATTCTTTAACTACTCCTATGGTGTAGGCAGCATTACTGGTAGCTACCACCTTAAAGTAGCTCCGCTACTTGCCGACTGGCGACTAAAAATGCTCTCTAACGACCTCCTAATAACCGAAACTTTAGACATTGCAGAGATAAAGCTAGATATCGAGGGTATACGATATAAGGACATAAATGCAGAAAAAATCATTTTTTGCGATGGGGTTACAGCTGCTCACAATCCATGGTTCCACATGTTGCCTTGGTCTAAAGATAAAGGGGAAGCCCTGATTGTCGACATTCCTAACCTTGCACCTACAGAACTATACAAACAAGGTAGCCTCACCATAGCGCCTTGGCAAAATGGGTTATTCTGGGTCGGTGCTGCTCACGACTGGAAATACACCTCCCCTCATCCATCTGATGCTTTCAAACGGCAAACGATTGCACAATTGAATGATTGGCTAATAATACCCTACAAAATAGTAGACCACATCGCTGCACTTCGCCCAGCCAATATCGACAGAAAACCTTTTGTGGGACTACATCCTACACACAACAATATTGGCATACTCAACGGTATGGGTGGCAAAGGCTTCACAATGGCTCCTTATTTTGCTACACAATTAGCTAACAATCTCTTAAACGGAACACCTATCATGCCTCACGCAGATGTAAGTAGGTATCGGCGTATGCTCAACCTTGGCTAATCAAGAACTACTAGCCACCTTTACGTAATTATCTATGGGTAATCGCTTGGCTATAGATCTTGCGAGAGTCATTTCATCTGCATACTCCAGTTCTCCTCCAAAAGCAATTCCCCTAGCGATAGTAGTAATGCTCACTCCTGAATCTGCCAACTGACGAGCTATGTAGTACACCGTTGTGTCACCCTCTATGGTCGGACTTAGCGCCATTATGATTTCCGATACCCCTGTATCCTTTACTCTGGCATGTAAGCTAGTAATGTTTAGCTGCTCCGGCCCTATCCCATCTAGTGGCGATAATATACCGCCTAGTACATGATACAAACCACTGTACTGTTGCGTACTTTCTATCGCTATCACATCTCTTATCGTTTCCACTACGCATATCTGATTGCGGTTTCTACCAGGGTTAGCACATATATCACACCTTTCTGCATCAGCCACATTATGACAATCTACACAAAAACGTATACCATGCCGCATTCTGGATATGGCTCCTGTAAACCCATCAACCTCATTTTTGCTGGTACGAAGCAACTGCAATACCATGCGTAATGCAGTTTTTTTGCCTATCCCTGGCAATTTAGAGAATTCTTGTACTGCTTCTTCTATTAACTTAGACGAAAATATCATGATTGGTTTGCCGCATCATGTGCTGTATGCGACAGCAAAAATACCTGATTTTACCTCAATCCTTTTCTACCATTTATACACAAGCTGTGGGTAGTCCATTTATAGATTGCATTTTACTTGAGTTTGGTTAAAACAGTAAGACCCTACGCAACAGATATATTTTTAACAACATTAATATTAGAAAATGGCCTTTAGGAACGATTTTAGGAGTACCTTTGCACACTCAAAATAAAAAATATTATCATGTCCGGTTTTACGGTAGCCATAGTGGGAAGACCAAATGTAGGAAAATCAACTTTATTCAACCGCCTGCTTGAGCAGCGCAAGGCTATAGTTGATGACCAAAGCGGTGTTACCCGCGATCGCCAATATGGCATAGCCGACTGGAACGGCAAGGTATTCAACGTTATAGATACAGGTGGTTTTGTATCAAGATCTGAAGATGTTTTTGAACGCGAAATTCGCAAACAGGTGCATATTGCAGTTGATGAAGCCGACTTGATTCTGTTTGTTTGCGATACTACAACAGGTATTACTGCTCAAGATGAAGATATGGCTGATGTGCTCAGAAAGTCGGCAAAACCCGTATTATTAGTAGTAAACAAAGTTGATAATAGCGAAAGGGCACTTTATGGTACAGAATTTTACGGTTTAGGCTTCGAAAAAACATTCATGATTTCTTCTATATCAGGAAGTGGTTCAGGAGAGTTGCTGGATGAAGTTGTTACACACATCGTTGAAGAAGCCGATACAGAACTGAGAGATAAAGAGGGCAACCCAATACCTAAGTTCGCAATAATTGGGCAACCTAACGCTGGTAAATCTACATTGCTGAATGCTTTAATTAATCAAGAACGAACCATTGTGTCAGATGTAGCAGGTACAACCCGCGACACCATACACACGCATTACAAACTTTTTGGTAAGGAATTTGTACTTATAGATACTGCCGGTATCAGAAAGAAAAAGAATGTACACGAAGACCTTGAGTTCTATTCTGTCATTCGAGCTATCAAAGCAATGGACGAATCAGACGTATGTATGCTGTTGGTCGATGCTCAGAATGGACTTACGGCACAGGACGTTAGTATTTTTAGCCTTGCTACCCGCAAAGGCAAGGGTGTAGTTATTTTGGTAAACAAATGGGATCTCATACCTGAAAAAAACACTAATAGTGCTCGTGATTACGAAAAGGATGTAAAAGAAAAATTGGAACCTTTTACTGATGTGCCGATAGTATTTATATCGGCCAGTGAAAAAACAAGGATATTCCAAGGCATGGAAAAAGCATTGGAAGTGTATGAAAACAGAAGTAAACGTATTACTACTTCAGTGCTCAACGAAGTGATGCTGAAAGAAATAGAACACTATCCACCACCAATGGCTAGAGGGTATGCTGTTAAAATCAAATTTGTACAACAAGTTCCCACTGTCGTTCCTTCTTTTGCTTTTTTCTCTAATCACCCAGAGTCTATCAAAGAAGCCTATAAAAACTTCTTGGAAAACAAGATACGTAGCCACTTCAATTTTAGTGGTGTGCCAGTGCGTATTTTCATGAGAAAGAAATAATAAATTAGAATATACACTTTAGATCGAAGTGATAAATAATTGAAAATCAACGACTTGTAATAACCAATTTATACTTTCTGATTTTTGAAAACAAGAACTCTTAAAAACGACAAAGTCAATATCATCACTTTAGGCTGCTCCAAAAACATGGTCGACAGCGAGGCACTTGGTGGGCAGCTATCTGCCAACGGTATTGATGTAATACACGAAAACAAAAAAACTGACCACAACATAGTAGTGGTCAATACTTGTGGTTTTATAGACAAAGCAAAAGAAGAGAGCGTTAACACTATTCTTCAACAGGTAGAACTGAAACGCCGGGGAAAACTGGATAAAGTATATGTCACGGGGTGCCTTAGCGAACGCTATAGAGAAAACCTATTACAGGAAATACCAGAAGTTGATGCTTGGTTTGGTACTATGGAACTGCCGTTAATGCTCAAGCAGTTTGATGCAGATTACAAAGCTGAGCTGATAGGAGAAAGACTGCTGAGTACTCCCAAACACTATGCTTATTTGAAAATAGCAGAAGGTTGCAACCGTACCTGTTCTTTCTGTGCTATCCCGCTCATGCGTGGCAACCACGTTTCTAAAACTATTGAAGAAGTAATTGCCGAAGCAAAACGCTTGGTGAAAATGGGCGTGAAAGAAATAATGCTGATAGCACAAGAGCTTACTTATTATGGCTTAGATATCTACAAAAAACGCGCCCTACCCGACTTACTCAAACACCTATCTGATATTGAAGGGCTGCATTGGATCAGGTTACACTATGCATATCCATCCAAATTCCCGATGGAAATATTGGATGTAATGAAAGAAAGGGACAATATCTGCAACTATCTGGATATGCCACTTCAGCATATTTCAGACAATATGCTGAAGGCCATGAAAAGGCAGATTACCCGAAATGAAATAACCGACCTTATTGCAGGCATTCGCGACCGAGTACCTGGCATTTGTATTCGCACAACTCTTATTGCTGGTTTCCCCGGCGAAACAAGAGATGATGTGGAAGATCTAAAGCAGTTCCTTACCGATACCCGACTAGACAGAGTTGGCATCTTCACTTATTCGCATGAGGAAAACACTACTGCATACGAACTGGAAGATACCCTTAGCTCCGAAGAAAAGGAAGCTAGAGCGCAAGAAATAATGGAGGTACAACAGGAAATCTCCTACGAAATCAATCAAGAAAAAATAGGAAATACCTACAAGGTTCTTATTGACAAGAAAGAAGCTGGCAGATATCTGGCTCGAACAGAGTTTGATAGTGTAGAGGTAGATAATGAAGTAGTAATTCATAGCAAAAAACCTCTGCCTATTGGTGACTTTGTAAATGTAAAAATCACAAAAGCATTTGATTATGATTTGGAGGGAGATGTGATTTAGGTTGGCTTGTCATCTATTCGCTAAAACTAAACTGCATTTAGAAGTCTATTGGTTTACATTTTTTTTATCACCAAACAGTATTAATTTTTTATTTCCTTACCTTTGCGCCACATTTAAGAAAACGTTCTTTTTAATCCGTTCTAACAATGAATAAAGTAAAAGTTGCCATTAATGGTTTTGGCCGTATAGGTCGTCTTGCCTTCCGTCAGATATACAACATGGAAGGTATAGAAGTAGTAGCAATCAATGACCTTACGAAGCCTAATGTACTGGCTCACCTACTGAAATACGATACTGCTCAAGGTCGTTTCGGTCAGACAGTTTCACACACAGACACATCAATCGTGGTAAATGGCAAAGAAATAAATATCTATGCCCAAAAAGACCCGGCTCAGATACCATGGGGCACACACGAAGTAGATGTAGTATTGGAGTGCACTGGTTTCTTTACCGACAGAGAAAAGGCTGAAGCTCACATAACTGCTGGTGCTAAGCGTGTTGTAATATCTGCACCGGCTACCGGCGAAATGAAAACTGTAGTGTTCAACGTTAACCATAGCATACTAGACGGTAGCGAAACAGTTATCAGTTGTGCATCTTGCACTACCAACTGCTTGGCGCCTATGGCTAAAGTATTGAATGATAGCTATGGCATAGTTACTGGTCTTATGACTACAGTACACGCTTATACCAATGACCAAAATACACTCGATGCTCCACACGCAAAAGGCGACCTTCGCCGTGCTCGTGCTGCTGCCGAAAACATTGTACCAAATTCTACTGGTGCTGCAAAAGCTATAGGCTTGGTATTGCCAGAACTGAAAGGCAAACTGGACGGTTCTGCACAACGCGTACCTACGATTACAGGTTCACTTACTGAATTGGTAACTGTACTAGGCAAAAAGACAAGTGTAGAAGAAGTAAACGCAGCAATGAAAGCCGCGGCTAACGAAAGCTTCGGATATAACGAAGACGAAATAGTAAGCAGCGATATCATAGGTACATCTTTCGGTTCTTTGTTCGATGCTACACAAACTAAAGTAATAACTGTAGGCGACACACAAATGGTAAAAACCATTAGCTGGTACGACAACGAAATGAGTTATGTTAGCCAACTAGTTCGTACAGTGAAGTATTTCGCTGGATTGATAAAATAATAGCATAGCAATACAATACAAATCACTTTATTATAAAACCCGCATCAACAATGCGGGTTTTATAGTAAATATTAAAACACAGCAGCACAGTATACTATTCTATATAAGTTCTGTATTTTCGTTTCTGTTTATAATCATACTATGCAATCTCGTTTAATAGTAAAAAATTTCGGACCTATAGATTTTGTTGATCTCGACCTACGAAACGTAAACGTTTTCATAGGTCCCCAAGCGAGTGGCAAAAGTGCATTGGCAAAATTATTTACCATATTTAAAGCACCACGAAAGTTTTTGAGTCTAGAAAATCAAAGTTCTAATGACCGAATTGCTGCATTTAAAAACGTACTGGAAGAATACAACATTGTTTCATTCCTAAAGCTAAATACTGAAATTATCTATGATTCTGTTTTACATAGATTGTCATTTAATGGTGGTAAAATCGCATACGAACCAAAGCTGTACAATAAAATTACAGGATTAGAGCGTTTAAACGAAGAGTTTACACTTAACAAAGATCTCATACAAGATTATATAATAAAGCTTTGTAACGATTATTATCAATTTGAAGAACAATTTTCAGAGCTATTAGGTATAGAATTAAATAATAGTGAAATAAATGAATATACTGAATTTAACGATGTAACTTCGAAAGAAGTACTAAAAGCACTCCAAATAATAAATAAAATTGAAATTGACCTAAGCAGTAATTCATCATTATACATACCCGCTGAAAGGAGCTTTATTAATATTATCAAAAATTCATCTCTTAACTTACTTCTAAATAACGTGCCAATTCCAAAGCATATTTTAATATTTGGAGCAGAACTAGAGAAAGTGAAGATGAAATCTATTGATCTTAGCTTTTTAAGTAATTCGTTGTCTTATAGAAACATTAATGGAGAAGATAGGATATTTATAAACCGAGATAGTATAAAATTATCCGAATCAGCTTCAGGAATTCAAAGCATAGTGCCTGTATTATTAATTGTTTTATCTCATAACATACTCTCCAAACATAGATCGTTGGTAATTGAAGAACCTGAGTTAAACTTATTCCCTACCGCACAATATGAATTAATAAAGCTCATTGAATCTAAACGGATTGAACCATTATGGGAAGATGATGGTGCAATTCATACTTATACCACTCATAGCCCTTACATTATTTCTGCTTTCAACAATCTATTATATGCCAATAAGGTTCTGAATGTATTAGGCAATAACAAATCAAAAGATGTAAAAACGATAACTACCACAACGATAAATCCTAATACTTTCACTGCATATCAGATAAAAGACGGCACGGCTTCTTCAATTTTTGATAGAGAAGCTGGGCTGATAGTAGGTAATTATATTGATGAAGCTTCAGATAAAATGTCTGATGATTTTGATGCATTAACGGAATTGATGAAGAAATGAAGCAACTGATTCAAGACATATTCGGAGATTGTAAGTTCCCTGATACTGATTGCAACGGTTCATTTGAAAATACTAACCTGTTCAAATTCCATGTCTGCGATCCTCCACCAGAACACAATAAACCAGCGAAAATAGTATCAGATATTGACGAATATCAACTTACTGTCATTAACAACAATGGACATAATATATGGTTTGTCAAAACCGATAAATGTCTTTTAGAAAATGATAAATCTAAATGTGACTGTCTGTTATTCAGTGATGAAATATTCTGTTTTGTAGAAATAAAAAATAGTAAATCTAGTAGTAGAAGTACTCAACGAGCAAAGGCTATTGAGCAATTAGAAGCAACTATCATAAATTTTAAAGGAAATGGTATAAATTTCTCTCATATTATCACCAAAGCAATAATTTGCTTTAATAGCAACAATGATTATCCAATTCAGGCATCTAAGAAAACACAGCAAGCTATATTTGCAGAAAAATATCAGGTTAGTTTAGAAGAAGGAAATAAAATCGAATTTTAATCAGAGACTAATAATAAATCACAATATGAATTTCTCCACACACAATTTTGCTAATCAGCGTGCATTGATACGCGTAGATTTTAATGTACCTATAAAAAATGGCGTTATTACTGACGATACTCGTATGCGTGCTGCATTGCCTACTATCACCAAAGTACTGGCAGACGGTGGCAGCGTAGTATTAATGAGCCATTGGGGTCGTCCGCTTAAGGATATAGAGAAAAAACCACACCTTACCCTTGCCGACTTCACGCTTAGTCCGGTTGCAGCTCACTTGTCTACCCTACTGGGCTTACCTGTACAGTTTGCTACAGACTGTATAAGTGATGACGCCGCCAACATGGCTGCTAGCCTAAAGTCAGGTGAAGTGCTATTACTAGAAAACTTGCGCTACTACAAACAGGAAGAAAAAGGCGACAAGGAATTCGCAGAGAAACTAGCCAAACTGGGCGATGTATATGTAAATGACGCTTTTGGTACTGCACATAGGGCACACGCTTCTACTGCGGTAATAGCTGAGTTTTTCCCTGGCGATAAAAAAATGTTTGGATTGCTGATGGAAGGTGAAGTAAAAGCAGCTGAGGAAGTGATGCACAATAATAGGAAACCATTTACAGCTATTATAGGTGGTGCTAAGGTATCGGACAAAATACTGATTATTGAAAATTTGTTAGAAAAAGCCACAGATATTATTATAGGTGGTGGTATGGCTTATACCTTCTTTAAGGCGCAAGGTGGTCATATCGGTAATTCGCTATGTGAAGATGATAGACTAGATATGGCACTAGACCTGCTAAAAAAAGCAGCCGATAAAGGAGTATGTATACACCTGCCCGGAGATAGTATTCTGGCCGACAAATTTGCAGCGGATGCTGCTACTTCATCATCACTGAGCAATGAAATACCTACCGGCTGGATGGGACTAGATATTGGTCAAATGGCTATAGCACAGTTTTCGAAGATCGTGAGCGAATCAAAAACCATATTATGGAATGGCCCTATGGGTGTGTTTGAAATGGACAAATTTCAGCATGGCACCAAGGCAATAGCTATGGCGGTGGTTGCTGCTACTGAAAATGGAGCTTTCTCACTAGTGGGTGGTGGTGACAGTGTTGCTGCTGTAAACAAGTTCAATTTGGCAAATAAAGTAAGTTATGTTTCTACTGGTGGTGGTGCTATGCTCGAGTTTTTTGAGGGTAAAACATTACCAGGGATCGCTGCGATAAAAGGATAAAAATCAATCAACTATTCATAAATAACGATGGGGCTATCTCTTACAAATAGCCCCATCGTTATTTATTCTAGGTTAGAACTTTCGTAATATTTTAGTTTGATCGTGAAGTTATTAGACCTAAAAAGCTAAAAAACTCATTATCAACCAACTAATTGCACTACTCCTAACTACATTTAATTATGCACTATAAATACTGGCACATCAGCAGTTTTAAGTACCAGTTCGGTAGTGCCAGGCTTAAAGAAACGAGAAACTGCACTCCTACCAAACGAACCAGCTACTAAGAGCTTGTTATTATTATCATTCTCCATAAAGTAATTGAAGAGCACATCTCTAGCGTTTCCTACCAGTGTTATTTGACGGTAATTTGGACAATGTAGCTCCATCCATTGGGTAAATGATGGATGGTGAGCAGCAATAGAGGTATCTTTGCCGCCTTCTTCAGATATATTGATAACAATAACCTTTGCTGCACAAAATGATGGCAACATGTATGCAAACTGCCTGATAGCAAAAGATGCAGATTTACTGCCATCAAATGCAAATATGACCTCATCTATGCGCTGAAACTGCTCAGGTGACAACAAAACCGGACATTCAGCCGCTGCCAACAAATTATAAATAAATACAGTAGGCACTGCCTGCTCACCGTCGAAGCAAAGAAGAGGAGATACTATCATCATGTCGCAATAACGACTTTCGGCTTTTAGAATTTCAGCCGGAATACCTTGTTTTACTATTGCGTTGCCATTAATGTTGTGCTGGGCGCAACCTTGCATAAATGCAGCCACACTAGCATCTGTGGCATCCTGAATTTTCTGTTTTTCTTCGGCAGTCAGCACTATTTCCTCCACATAGAACTGACCGGCTATGATATTCATACCCGGATCATTTATGAAACTGGTATCTTGAACAAACAGCCCTATCAGTGTAGCGCCTGTGTGGCGAACTATATCAGCAGAAAAAGCAAGCGCCTCAGGCGTAAAATGCTGTGCATCAAAAATCTGTACTATTCTTTTCATGGTATTTGATTTTGCTATTAGTGATTAACTCTGACACCGCAATGTTATTCACATTATATACCATTTATAGTGACTGTAATCAGTTCTATTTATGAGTAGTGTCAGTTGTTGATTTTCGGGCTCTGCTTTTACGTTTCTCTAATTTTCGGAAGTAGCCCCTGAATAGAAAATTATTTTTTAATGCTTGCATGCTTTCTTCAAATGCCGCTGTACCCTTTTCCACATTATTAAGGCTAGTATTTACAGATTTGACCATTGCAGGGTCTTTCAGTAATGCATGTACAACCCCATTGCCATTTTCTATACTACGATGTGTTACTGATGCTATACTATCCAGCTTAGCCAGTACCTCTACCGATTCTTTAGATGCTGCATTGATATTGGCTACTGCTGCTTTTAGATTTCGGGCTACGGTGTCGTTGGCTATTATGGCACCTGCAGCGCCATTGCCAGCTTTTGCATCTTTAATCACGGCTAGCAGCGATACAGACATTTCATTAATGTTTTCTGTAGCTATTTGTAGGTTGTGCATAGATATGCGCAACCCATCTGAAAGTGTGGTGTCATTCAGTATTCGCCACAGTGCTTTACTTTCATTTATCCGATTGACAGTAGTAATGAGATTTCCAGATATTACCTCTACATTATCGTTGGTGTTAGATAGCGTACTGAGCATATCATCGGTTATCATTTGCGTTTTAGTCATTAATAGTTCACCTTCATCTACAGGATCGGCGGGAAAACGAGATGGAGTGATGTTGATTACTTTATTGCCCATAAGCCCTTCATTACCTATACTTACTAGTGCATTTTTCTTTATAAAGGGTTTCATCTCATCTTCTATCAGTAAGTCTACTTCAATAGAGGTATCGTTGATAATGGTAATTTTATTAACTGTACCTGCTTGTATGCCTGAATAGCGGATGTTGTTGCCCGCCATGAGTCCGTTTACATTTGTGAACCGAGCCCTTAAATGAAAGGTTGAACCAAATAAACTTTGGTTTTTGCCAATAAGATATAATGATACCACTAGTATGAACACACCAGCAGTAACTAACAATCCTAGTTTTATGTTATCAGCAGATTTGTTTGCCATAAGTCTTTATTCAAAAAATTGTTTAATGTTTTGATCGTTCGATTGTTGTAATTCGTCGAAAGTACCCAGCGCATAACAGTTGCCATCAATTAAAACTGCTATTCTATCGGCAGTGCGCTCTACACACTTCATATCATGCGAAATGATGATGGAGGATGTATTGTAAATGCGCTGTATTTCTGTCATTAGGGTGCTTATTTCTTTACCAGTAACGGGGTCTAGCCCAGTTGTGGGTTCGTCGTATAACATAATCTCAGGATTGAGAATTAGGGTGCGGGCCAAGGCTACTCGTTTTTGCATACCCCCTGATAACTCCGACGGCATCATATCTACGGTATGTGCCAAACCTACATTGGTCAATGCCTCCATAACCCGCTTATTGGCCTCCTCTTTGCTGATATTTTTGAGGTGATGCCTCATAGGAAATTCCAGATTTTCGCGCACTGTCATTGAGTCGTAAAGGGCATTGCTTTGAAATAGAAAACCTACATGTGCCCTCATTACATCTAATCCTTCATGATCTAGCTGGCTGGTGTCTTTACCTAGGATGGTAATACTACCCCCATCGGGCATGTACAACCCAATGAGGCATTTTATCAATACAGATTTTCCACTACCAGAGCGACCTAACACTACCATGCTTTCGCCACGACGAAGATCGAGGGAGAAATCGTTGAGCACTACCCTGCTTCCAAACTGCTTGTGCAGGTGGGAGATACGAATAACCGGATCGGTGGGGATATGTGAAGTGTTGTTATCCAAAATTATGTTATGCTACTTTTTGTTAGTTGAGCCCTAATAGGTCTGTGATTTGTACGGTTATAAGATCTATAATAAAAATAAGCAATGATGAAATAACAACAGCGGCATTTGCAGACTTGCCAACACCCTCTGTACCCTTCTGCGAGTTGTAGCCTTTATAGCACCCTATGATACCTATGGCAAAGCCGAAAAACAAGGTTTTTATCATAGCTGGCAATACATCGCTGTAAGTCAATGTTTGGAATACCTGAAAGAAAAACAGCGTAAGGCTAGTGTGCCCCTTTATATTGACCCCCAAATAAGAGCCATAAAGCGAGATGGCATCGGAAAGGACGGTGAGTATGGGCAGCATGACAGTAGTAGCTAATACGCGCGTAACAACCAAGTATCTGAAAGGATTGGTGCCTGAGACCTCCATAGCATCTATCTGCTCTGTGACCTTCATAGAACCCAGCTCGGCACCAATACCAGAGCTTATCTTGCCTGCAAAAATGAGTGCTGTGATGACTGGTCCTATCTCACGTACGATGGCAAGCCCCACCATAACGGGCAACTGAGCCTCAACACCATAAGACATGAGCGAGGGACGCAGCTGCATAGTGAGTACCAAACCCATTATAAACCCAGTGATGCCAATAAGCGCAAACGACTGAACACCTATGACAAAACACTGCCTAACAAACTGACGCCACTCCTGACGTGGATGAAAAAGCTCTGTGACAAAACGGGATACGAACAAAGACAAGGAGCCCGCCTCGCGCAGAAAGTCTGAAAGATTAACGGGTAACTTCATATAGTGGCTTTGAGCGTTGTAGTGGGTGTAACGAACGAAGGTAAGTAATCGGGACAATGTGCCGAGTGACTACCGTCAGGCATTGCACCTAAGTGAATGTCTATTTTTGGTACCTGATTGTGCAAGTACCCAATAGCTACACAAAATACAACATTTACAACCAATATGTGCCCTAACATTAACATGAGCGCCGTTACAAAACAGATAACTTTACACTAGAACCGAAGTAACAAAGTAAGAACCATCATGTCTGCAATACTAGAATACACTACTGCCCATGAGGCAGTGAAGCTCATACAAACAGGAAATAGAGTGTTTATGCATGGCAGTGCTGCCACCCCCACAGCACTCATAAATGCGCTGCTGAAAAGGGCGAATGACATCAACAATGTGGAGATAGTGGCAATATCTACCTACGGGGCTATAGACTGGAATCATGCTGAGGTATTGGATAGCTTTTACCTGAATTCGTTGTTTGTATCGGATAATGTGCGGGGGTGGGCGAATAGCGGACATGGGGGGTATGTACCTGTGTTTTTGAGTGAGATACCCCAACTGTTTGATAGAGGAATACTGCCGCTGGATGTGGCTATGGTGCAGGTGTCGCCGCCAGATAAGCATGGATACTGCACGCTGGGCACATCGGCAGATGTGGCTATAAGTGCGGTAAAAAATGCACGAATAGTGATAGCCCAGGTGAACCCCCAAATGCCCAGAGTGCTGGGTGAGGGTTTTGTGCATGTGTCGAGGTTTGCGGCGGCGATATGGGAAGACACCCCACTGCCTGAGGTAGACTACAGTGCCAAAACTGACGCTGTGACTGACAGTATAGGCAGGCAGGTGGCATCGCTGATAGAGGATGGTGCTACGCTGCAAATGGGTATAGGTGCTATACCAGATGCTGTGCTGCGACAACTGGTGCACCACAAGAACCTGGGTGTGCATACAGAGATGTTCTCGGATGGGGTGATACCCCTGGTGCAATGCGGGGCGATAAACAATAGCCTGAAGAAGGTGGAGCCGGGCAAAATAGTGAGTTCGTTTGTGCTGGGGACTAGAAAGGTGTACGATTTTGTGCATGATAATCCGTATGTGAATTGTATGAATGTGTCGTTTGTGAATGATACCCACATCATACGCAAAAACCCAAGGGTAGCTGCCATAAACAGTGCTATAGAGATAGACCTGACGGGGCAGGTGTGTGCAGACTCGATAGGGACCTACCAATACTCGGGTATAGGTGGGCAGATGGATTTTATGAGGGGTGCAGCGCTGAGCGATGGCGGAAAGCCCATAATAGCGCTGCCATCAATGACGGGCAAGGGTATATCGAGGATAGTGCCACAACTAAAACCAGGTGCGGGTGTGGTGACCACGAGAGGGCACATACAGTATGTGGCTACGGAACATGGTGTGGTGAACCTATATGGAAAAAACATGGAGCAACGTGCACGGCTGCTGACAGGCATTGCGGCTCCGATGCACAGAGAAATGCTAGAAAAAGCATTTTTTGAGCGGTTTGGGAAGCTGTTTTAGGGCTATAGTGGGGTTGCTGGTATTTCCGGTTTGTTTCCGGTATTTTCATGGGTTTTGACACTTAAGTAGTTGATAATCAATGCTATTCACTTTTCCGGTTGTGATGGGTGGAATGAGTGATGTAGAGGTATTTATTGATGTGTATTTTTTGTGGTGGATGATGGGTAGTTAGTGTCATGACATTTGAGGTATTTAGGGCATTTAGGAAAATTATTAGTACAGATATTTTTGGTATGTGTCTTACCAATTTTCCGATTTGTTTCCGGTTGTTTCCAGTGGTTTTGGATATAAGTGATTGATAATCAATGGTATTCCATTATGCATGAAATTGCAGGTGGAGTGTTGATGTTGCGCATTTTATTTATGTGTATTTTGTATAGTGGATAGTGAGTGGGTGGTATCATGATTTTTTATGGTTTTGGGGTTGTTTGAGAAAATATTAGTGCGAATATTTTTTGTATGTGTGTATCTGGTTTTCCGGTTTGTTTCCGGTTGTTTCCTATGGTTTTGGGGATAAGTGATTGATTATCAATACTATTCCATTTTGCATGA
>CAMDNC010000008.1 GCA_945902755.1 Flavipsychrobacter stenotrophus | reverse complement strand
GAGCCCTCTGGGTATACCTGAGTGCCTCTATTACTTATCATTATCAGTTCCATGCTATCTGCCAGCTTATCCTTGATGCGATGAGCAATAACCGACGGCTGTTCGGTACTTTCAATAAAAAGGTCTACTCCGTTTACAAAAGTTTCGCCGTTGTAGGGAGTTATCATTGTTTTGAACTCTTTTGGCAATTCTGGAGATTCATTAGAAGCATCATTGAGAACATCGACAGTTGTAATGGATGGCAGATTACTAATAAGCATATCTGCAAATTGAGTAGTGTTGAGTTCTTGTTCTTTACTAGTTCCAAAATCTTTAGTGTGGTAGCCCTGATTGAGCGTGGTGTGTAGTGCTTGTTCAATTGCATTAGCTGCCTGCTGAAATCCCAAATGTCTGAGCATCATACAGCTACTTATCAGCAGGGCAGTGGGGTTGGCTATGTTTTTGCCAGCGATATCTGGGGCTGATCCATGCACCGCCTCAAAGATGCTTACATTGTCACCAATGTTAGCTGATGGTGCAAAGCCTAGGCCACCAACCAGACCAGCACAAAGATCTGAGAGAATGTCGCCTTGAAGGTTTGGAAGAACGATAACATCAAAATCGTTTGGTCGGGAAACTAACTTCATTGCTAAATCATCGACTATGATATCATTAGCTTGAATTTCTGGGTAATCTTTGGCAACTTCGTAAAAGCTTTCAAGGAAAAGACCATCAGTGAGTTTCATGATATTAGCCTTGTGACCGCAAGTTACTTTTTTAGCACCTTGTTTGCGAGCCATATCAAATGTGTACTTATGTACCTGCAGAGACCCTGGTCTGGTTATAAACCTGCGACAAAGAGCAACATCGTGAGTAAGCATATGCTCAATGCCGCCGTAGGTATCTTCTATATTTTCGCGTACCATAGTGATGTCGATTGGTATACCAGCTTTAGAGAATACCGTATCTACACCGTTTAACGACTTGAAAACGCGCTTGTTGGCATATGTACTCCACATTTTGCGTGCAGTTACATTGATGCTTTTCATGCCTTTTCCCTTTGGGGTCTCCATAGGACCCTTCAATAAGATACCCAGTTTTTCTATGGTTGCTTTAGCATCGGGTGTCATACCTGAAGAAAAACCTTTTTCATACCAAGATTTTCCCATGTCAACAAAATGATAGGATAATGGTACTTTGGTTGCATCAATAATAGAAAGCACGGCATCCATAATTTCGGGACCAATTCCATCACCTTTAGCAACAGCAATTTTGATGTTGTTCATAAATGAGCAGTTTTTATTTTATTAACAAGTATAACTATGTCGTGAAATTACAAAACTACCTCAGTTGATAGTAATGCTATTGTTTATAATACTATAGTTGGTGTCTATAGTTGTATTGATACTGGGTGGGAGTAGCCAAATAGTAATAGTGAAAATAATAATTTAGAAAATATGGTGTAATTTGTGAAGGGCAATTTTGTATATTTCTTTTATGAAAAAGCGGAACCTTATTATTCTCTTTTTGTTTGTGGTGGTTAGCGGTGCAATATTGTATAGTATAATAACTAAATCATCAATCAATCCTAACCTGAGATTCAAGATTGGGCAACCAATAGATAGTTTTAATAATGTGCTAATATATTACAATGGAATGGTGGGTCATACTGGAGTGAGAAATGTAGCAGTAGATGGTTATAATATTGGTATTCAGTATCAATGTGTTGAGTTTGTGAAGCGATATTACTACGAAAAATTGCACCATAAGATGCCAGATAGCTATGGTAATGCAAAGGATTTTTTTGATAGGGTATTGCCTGATAGTGGGCTAAATATCAAGAGAAACCTTATGCAATTTAAGAATGGAACTAAATATGTACCTCAGCCCGAGGATCTGCTGATAATGGACGGCCATGCTGGAAATAAATACGGACATGTGGCCATAATAACCCTTGTAACGGATACTACCGTAGCTATCATACAACAAAACCCAGGTCCGTTTGGCAAGAGTAGAGACACCTTACAGCTATTGCAAAGTAATAGTAAGTGGTATGTAAAGCCCGATAGAGTGCTAGGGTGGCTAAGAAAAGATACTACCGATGTTGTAGTGCACTAAAGGATACTGCAGCGTGAATAGGATATTTTGAAAGTGTAATAGTAATAGTCAATTCAATGGAATATAGTCAGCAACAAATGCACTATATCTACTGCCATTAATGATCCATGTTGCTTCGTACTTGTTTGAATCCGAGCCTCCTCGTAGATAGATGTAGTATCTTAATTTGTCTTTGCTTTCAAACGCCCTGTATTGTGGTGAGTAGATTTTTTTTCGCTTACTTTCAGGAATTACGGGACAAGGATAGAGTTGGTTTATGCCCATAAAAGTATGTTTGGGGATTCTGACCCAGAGGTGGCTTTTGATAACCAAGAAAATAGAATCTAATGTAATATTTTGAGAATTTTGTTTGAAATACAGCCTGATTTCAGAATGACCTTTACCCCAATATTTTAAAAAAGAAACGCCTGATTCTGTGCAATTACTAATAGGGATTTCTGTTAGTTGTGTACTAATTAGCGAATTCTGTAAGAGGTATTTACCAGCTGTAGTAAAGGTGGCCACCTCATGTTGTATAACAGTGTCCTCGATTTGAGAGAAGGAAATTTTGGTAGTAGTGAAATCATTTGACTGTTGCGCAACAACATGTGTTGTATTACTGTAAAACAATACAGTCATTATTAATGTAATAAGAGTGCGCATTGTGTAAATATAGGTAAATATAATGTATTTTGTTGCATAAATGGGTAGTATGCTTCAGAAACTGTTGCAGGGGATGGGCCTGTGAGTTGATACATTTCAATAACAATGCCACAACCTACCTTTGTGGGCAGTTGTGGCATTATGGAGATAATGGTAAATGGTAATGTGGTGGGGCCTTTGGGGGCTGTGTAGTGATGAGGGTGCTTCTGGTGTGTTAGGCTGCCCAAATGGGAGCTGGTACCAGTTCGGCTTCGCGAACCATAGAAAACAACAATCCTCCGTTGATCAGTTCTACGGGTTGTAGGTCTTTAACTGCAAGCATGCGCCAATATATGGTGCGCCCATGGCGATCTATAAAGGTTGTTTCTTCGGTTTGTCCGGCTTTGCGAGCTTCGGAAAGGGCGTGTTGTTCATCGTTTCCAAACACTAGTCTCCATTGCTCTTCATATTGGTCAGTATGTTGGCCGTCGCACTCTATTCTGTATATTATTTGTGCTGTGTACGATTTCATATATTTTCGTTGATAGTTGTGTGAGTATGAATGTTGCTAAGAGGTTAGTATGACTTAATTTCTATGCCACCAAAAGTGCAGTTGCCTTGCAATATGAGTTTTTTGCGTACTTCGCCACTTTGCGATACATGAATTACCCGATCATCTTCTACTGCTCCCATGACTGGTTTTATATCATTTTGTACATCCCAATGCGATGGGACAATTAGTTCTACACCACCAAAAACTACGTTACAGTCGAGCGTAATGGTTTCGTCAGAGAAATCCGCTTGGGTGAGGTTTATGTCGCATCCACCGAATGTTACAGAAATCGTGCCACCTTTGAAGTCTTTAGCTGTAATTATCTCTTTACGTCCGCCAAAAATGACTTCCAGATTCATTCTGCTGTCGGGGGTGATGTGAGAATTGATTGTTGGTTGTCCGTAGCAGTGCTTTTTATTACGTCGTGGCCGAAAAGCAATCATCATACCTATGATAATAATTAGCGCTGGCCAAACAAACTGCTTTGACGACTTGCCCATAATTTGGAACTGTGGAATAAGGTATACTGTACCTATAGTAATGAGAATCCACCAAGAGTTGTTGCGAAAGCCATTTTTGAGACCAGATAATACGCCTACTATTATGAGTATGATAGGCCAGGATAAATGAAAGCTAAATGAAATGAGACCAAGTGTTTTGAGCATTAGCCCTATACCTAACACTACAATCCCAATTCCAAACAGTACCCTATTAGTGGAACTGTTACTTCGAGGATTGTCACTATTAAACTGATTGAATCTGCTACTGCTCATTATTGGTATATTATGAGTACAAAAGTAGCTAGCGGAATATGGGTGAGGAAATGCTAATAGGCGAAAAAATAAAAAGTGGCGGTAAAAGTGGGGTAATAGTCGGTGAATGAAATGCAAATGAGCATTACAATTCTAGTAGTTTATTTACGGTAGCCCAATTTCTCGTGGTGGCTTGCATACCTAATTTTTTTTCTATGAACGTGTTGGAAAAGCATGTCTTCCCGTAGTTAGGACTGTACACATATACTTCTTTGTGTACTATTCGCGCATATTCAGCATCGTTTGAGTATACCCCCATAATTCCTTGAGCGTCCATAGCGGGCATTTCTGAGAGGAAAGTGACGTACAGTCGGTTTTTCTCTTCGGTTTTGATGGTGTCGAAAGGCATGTTTTTGACTACATTTTGCAATTCGCGAATCATACGTATGATCGCAACTACTTTATAGCCAAGTTTCTGTTGAAGTTGGGTTTCTATTCGTTTTTTAAGGATTTCTTCATCTACCTCATCCGATGAAAAAAGTACGTTACCGCTTTGGATATAGGTAGCAACGTCAGTAATTCCTGGCATTTCCAAGTAAGAGCGAAGATCTTCCATCTTAATGAGTTTTTGCCCACTAACATTGATGCCTCTGAGAAACGCTACGTATCTGGTCATATTTGTTGCCTGAGATTTTGAGAGTTAATATTACTTCAAAAGTAGCAAAATAACATTAATGAAGTATTTTGATTTTACTATAATATAAGTCGTTGGTTTATTGTAGTTATTGTCAATATGAATTTGGTTTAAAGAATTGGATTGACTGTGTATCCCTGAGCTCGAAGTAAAGCGATAACTCCATTATGCCCTGAAAGGTGACCAGCACCAACTGCAAAAAATACTGATGATTGACGCATCAATCCGGGCATTTTACGAATCCATAATTTGTTGCGGTTATCTAGTAACGTAGCAGTCGATTCACCTAAATCTGGAGAATCGGTTATCATTTTGTGGAGCGTAGTAATATCTTGTTTTTTATAAGCATTCACCATCTGAGCGTATTCCTTTCGATTTGAATTTTTGTTGTTTACCATTTCCATCACTTCTTTAATTACGCTGTCAGCAGGTAGGGTTTCTAGAACACTTAGTTGTTCTTCGACAGTTTCGAGCCCTATTATTTCTTTTTTGCTTGCTTTTACTGTTTTCATCATTTGTTCTTCATAGGATATTGGTTTGTCGCAAATTGTGGCACCACGAGTGGACATTAAAGTTTGCAGGGCTATGGGTTTCATCATTTCCAGGTATTGTATATCCATATCCATACTGTCTTTCATAAATTTTTTCAGTTTGTCGTATTCTGTGGCCGTAAAGTAGCTAGATAATTTTTTGCCAGTTTTATCTATGAGTCCAGCAGATGCGGTCATCATTAGGTTGGGATCGTCCATATCCATCTCCAAACATAGTTTGTCAGTAGCATCGAGAGATGTTTTCATAGCACTAGTCCATAAAAAGTCGGTAGGACAAATGAGGTGTATGGTTCCGAATAGGTAGGACGGGCGGTCTAGATCTTTACCAGTTATTTGCCATAGCAGAGAGTTTTGTGCATTAGTAGTTTTAGGAAATAGGGTAAAACCAGATAGGAATACCGCTAGTCCCACTAGGAGTTGAGGTATTTTTTTGAATGGCGAAAGCGGGGAAGTGGTTACGTTGTTCATTAAATATGCATTAGCGTTTGAAGTAAAGGGTCAAATGTTGTGCCTTGTGGGTAATGCCTGCCAGCAAGGCAGGTATTACCCACAAGAGTGGTCTTTATGTCATTGATCTGTGCTTTCTTGCTCGGGCATTACAAAAAATGACGCACAACGAACTGGATTAAGAAATCCTACAAAACGAGTACCGAACTTGATGCGCCTGCGTACTGTACTGATAAAAGGAAAAAGGAAGGAGTTTACTTTTTCTTGTTCAGTGGCTGTAAGGGGCTGGTTGGCGTATTTTTTCTTCAGGTATATATTCATAAAACCTGTGAGTGAAGTATCCAGTTGAGGGTCTACAAGTGTGCGGGCATACTGCATAGGGGTAAGAGTGCCCCGCCATATACCACACATGTGCAAGTAATAAGTAGCAGCCCTGAACGCCCAGTAGGGTTTGCTGCCATCGGCAGGGGCATTGCGGTAGCGCAGTAAGTAATAACGCAATAGCATGCCTGGAAGCAATACCAGTAGCAGCAGTATGCCTGCTATGACGGCGGCAGTGGTCCACAGTATGGTGCTGAGTGGTATAGGCTTGTCTATGTCGGGTACTGGAGGTTTCTCTTTAGGAGTAGCTAAGTCTTTACGTTTCAGGTACAGTTCATCTGCGGGTATAGCTGCTGGAAATCTTTTGGTAAGTGCCTCAGCAGTTTCGCCGGGAGCAGCTACCAATTTTTTCATTGTTTCGGAATACGACACCACAGTACCATCATCTCCCTTTTGCACTGAGGATAGTGGTATGGCTAAGCTGTCACGATAGATTACTGCAACTTTCATATCCATAGTCAAGTTAATGGGTTTGGCAGGTTTGTATTCTTTGTCTTGAAACACAAATTGTTTTACCGCCATTTTCATGGCTTTTTTGAGGGTATCAATATCAACTATCGCTCCCTCTGCTGCCAGCCAAGCCTTTGGTGGTTGCATTGGCGGCGTGCCATCGGGCTGAGGAGTTGATCTGTTTTCTTCATCGTTTCCAACAGTTGTATCAAAATCTAGCCAACCGTAACCTGGGAAATATACTTGTACCCAAGCGTGAGCTTGATTAGCGTAGTACCAATACCAACCTTTGTTTTTGTCGCTGCGCTCTTCAGTAAGAAACCCTACTGCTATACGTGAGGGAATACCCAGTGAGCGAAGCATAAATAGGGTAGCGCCAGCATAATAGGCACAGTATCCTTTATGCGATTCATTGAGAAAAAACATCAGTTTTGATGCATTGGGTAGGTCGGGTATGCCTGGGTTATCGGTATATTGGTAAAGGCGCTTGCCGTGTTCGTCTTTTGATAAAAAATAGTTTCGTATTGCCAGCACTTTGTCAACCGGTGTATTTGCCGTGTCGGTGATGTTATGAGCTAGGTCGCGAATTGAGCCAAACTTAGAGTTGGCAGGCATATAGGTGTAGTATTTCATGAACTTTTGGTCCATACCTTCATAATCTTTTACCTCACGCAGCACTTCAAAACGCATTTCTTGAAACTTGCGCACTTCGGGGTTGGTAGTGTTATATATAAAATAAGCACTGTTTAGCGCCGAAACATAACTTTTAGCTCGGAATGCTGATTTGAATTGATCTCTGAAATCTTTTTCAATAGTGATGGGTTGCACAAAGTACCCCACATTTGGTGCTAAGTATGTAGAAGCAGACAATGACTTACAGTATATCTCTACTTCTACGGTTTGTCTTAATTTTTCTCCTAGGCTGTTTTTTATTACCGATGAGTCTGATTTTGTATTGAATAAGGGTATTTTAGATGGATCGGGTTCAAACAAATCGTTATAGGGTATTGTGGAATCTCTTTCAAATGTTTCGGTGAGAGTATCAAATTTTGTGAAGTAAAACGCAGTAAGGTAAAGAGGATTAGGTATGTCGGTATTGGGGAAGAAATTGTCGATATGTGCGCAAAACAATAGTTCGTTACTTCTGCCTAATGCACCACTTAGTTTTGAATAGTCTTTGAGGTCAAAGGAGTTGTCTTTATTTTTATTGAGCATACTGTTTTTGCCTTGTTTGCCCTTGCCGCCATAGTTATCAATTGTAGCTTTGATGTCAGCCCTACGCCAGTAGATGATGGATCCAAGTAGTAATATGGATAATGTGAGAAATAACGACAATCTGCGGATAAGAAACCACCAGAATTTTGCTGATTTATCTTTGTAGTTATAAATCTGTTCGGAAGTGAAAATTAGGTATATGCTAAATAATAATGCTGGAGAAAAAGAAAGAAGCAATCCCCGAACAGTTTCTACATTACCTTTTGCGATTACTACTACACAACCGCAAAGTGTGGCTGTCGATACTAGAACAGACCAGTATCTCATACGAAGAAAACCCCAGCCTGCTACCCACCCGGTGGCTATAAGTATTGCGGCAGCCTGAAACTGGCGAGCGATAAAAAATGCATCGAACTCACCACTTTCATATTGGTCGAGACCCTGATAGAGGCCATACATACCAGCTAATAAAAGGAGGAATGTGGGTAAAAATCTGAATCTGAATGAGTAAAAGAGCATAGAAATACCCATGCCGGCGGCAAAGTATACAGATTGTAATAGGGCTTGATTGCGTAGTATAGAGTAATACTCATTGACCCTTAGCAGCAAGAAAAAACTAAGTATTGCTGTGGGCAATGCAAGAAAAATAAGTTTAGCCAAAAACTCATTGACAGGTGCTGCACGCTCTATTCTCATAATTCATTTTCTGACATAAATGTAGGGTAAAAATTGTGAGGTGTATTGTTAAAATAGTTTTCAATTGTAAGCTTACTATACTTGATTGATGTCAATGTGAGCACTAGGGTTGATCAATATTGTGTATAGTGTTTATGTTTTATAATACCCACTTTGAACATACTCAAAAGATATGGTATCGAAAATTTGACTGGTATGTATTGTATTGCGTGAGTCGAACTACTTTTATACTCTATTTTCTACTGAATGATGAATAGGTTGTGGCTGTTTCTATTGTTTTCCATTATATTTTTTGCGAAAATGAGTTTTTCGCAAAGTATGCTACGTATTCAGCATTTGAATGTAAATGACGGTTTGTCGCAAAGTTCGGTTTATAGTGTTTTTCAAGATAGTTATGGCTTTGTATGGATGGCCACTGGTGATGGGCTAAACAGATATGACGGAAGAGAATTTATAGTATACAAAAGTTCATTAAGTACCGCCCAAAGGGGAAGTTTGAAAGATAGGAATATCAACTCTCTGATATTTGAAGATCGCTATAACAACTTATGGTTTTCTTCAGATCAAGGAGTGTATTGTATGAACCGGAAGACAAGAAACTTTACACTTAGATTGAACAAATATGATGCTAGATATGCTTCGATTATAGCTGGTTCTGATAATGAAAACATGTGGGTTTTGGTGCATGGAAGTGGCGTGCACGGAATAAGTATAAAAGATGCAAGTAGAAAACTGTATCCGTTTAAAAAGGAGCATTGCGCAAAAGGAGTTGATGTAGCAATTATAAAAAACGCAGTATTTGGTAATGGAGGAATATGGTTTGTTACAACAGAGGGTATACTTTTTTTTAATAGTAGGACATTCAGCGAAACGATGATTGTGAAGCGGTCTGGCATTAATATGGTAAAAATCTTGAGTAGTGGTCAATTGTTGCTTTCACTAACCGATTCAATGATGTTATATGATCCCATAACTTTTCAAACTCGTTTTTTTCCGATACAAGTAGACGACAAAAGTGGCGTCATTTGGAATTCAATTGTAGAGGATACCTTAGGAGGATATATATATTGTTCTGAAAGAAATGGCGGTAGAATTTTGAAGATGAACAATAAAACTATGGAATATGAATGTTTATTTTTTCAGGACAATACAATTAACAGTTTGTATATAGACAGGTCTAGGAATTTATGGATTGGAACGGAAGGTGCTGGCGCGTTCAAGTTAGATTTGAAAGTTTCTAAGTTTTATAGTTATACACCTAGTACTGAAAAAAGAGCTGGATTTATGGTTAAATCTGTTTATCTGGATAGTATTGGAGATATCTGGATGGGTGTTTTTGACAAGGGTTTGATGAGATATAACCCGAAGTTGCAACAGACAACAGCCGTAAGACTACCTATTAAAAATGATGGCATTCAGTTTTCTAATATATTTAAAGACTCTTCTGGCAATATGGTGATTGGTGCTAACAATCAGCTTTACTGGATTGACTATCGATCTAAGAAAGTAATTTCATCATTAAATGCAAGTTCTTATCAATATTCTACTGATAAGAATCCAACAATAAATGTTGTGATTGAGTGGAGAAAAAATCAGTTTTTGCTGGGTACTAACATGGGTATATACCACGTTGACAGACGAACAAAAACCCCAAAATATTATGTTCAGAAGCCATTGTTTAATGATAGTATGGTAAATGGTTGGATTTACAATTTTTATAAAATAGCTGATGGTAGTATATATGTAGGTAAACGCAACGGATTTGCTAAAATAAGTTTTGGGAATGACACTAGCCATCAGGTTATAACGCATGGGTTGAGTGATTTACCGGTACGACATTTTTATAAAAGTAGCCAGTCTAGTATACTATGGGTGGCCACCGAGCAAGGATTGGTGGCATATGATGAGCGCACTAGCAAATACAAAGTATTTGATGAAGCGTCTGGTATTTCCAACAGTTTTATTTACGCTATACTGCCACAAAATGATAGTTTACTTTGGTTGAGTACGAATAAAGGTATTGTCAAAGCGGCTATTAGTTACGAAACTTTAGAAAGTGTAACAATAAAATTTACTAATTATACATCGGAGGATGGGTTACAATCCAACGAATTTAACACAGGAGCGTACTATCAACATCAAGATGGTACCATGATTTTTGGAGGTATTTCAGGTATAAACTGGTTCAGACCAGCTGAAATAACTAGGAATCCTTACAAAGCAATACCGTCGATAACTGGTATTTACATCAACGATACCTTAATGACATGCGACTCAGCCATGTATGTTGATAAGCTAGTGTTGCCATATGATCGAAATACTTTGGGGTTTACTTTAAGGGCTTTAGAGTATACTACATCGCTTAAAAATCAATTTGCTTTCAAATTACAAGGTTTGGACAAAGATTGGGTATACACTACCAATGATAAGGTGCGCTATTCGAACCTGGAACCTGGTACGTACATATTTTTGCTAAAAGTGAGTAACAATGAAGGGTTGTGGAATAATGAGCCTTTGCAAATAGTTATAGAAATTGAACCACCCTTTTGGCGTACATGGTGGTTTAGATTTGCACTTTTGTCTATAATAGTAACCATGGTATTAATAGTAGTGCGCTACTATACTTACCAAAAAGTAAGGGCTAAAACACTAGAACTAGAGCGACAACATGCGCTGAATAGTGAGCGTATGCGGATATCGAAAGATGTACATGATGATATTGGCTCTGGGTTGTCAAAAATAGCTTTGTTGTCAGTATTGGCTAAGAGGAAACTAAAAGAAAATGAGCAACCGTCAAAAGATATTGATAATATTACTACCATATCAAAACAATTGGTAGATAATATGCATGATTTAGTTTGGGTGCTTAATCCTGAAAATACCAAGTTAGATAATTTGGTGTCGAGAATCAGAGAATACAGTGCTGACTATCTGGATGTGTCTGATGTAACATCTAGGCTGAGTTTTCCTGATATTGTACCGTCTGTGTCGATTCATGGAGAGGTGCAAAGAAATATTTTTTCCACAATCAAAGAAGCACTAAATAACTGTATGAAGCATTCTAAGGCTACACACATTGAGGTGTCACTTAGTTTACGTGATGATACACTGGATATCTGTATATCAGATAATGGAATAGGGTTTGCTGGGAGTGAAAGTAATGGTAATGGTCTAAGCAACATGAAAAATAGAATAGAACAAATTCACGGAAAATTTCAAATAAATTCGTCATTAAATTCAGGTACTACAATATGTTTTACGATTCCATTTATTCATTTAAGTTCAGAGAATATTGAAAATATACCTAGTGATTCGATTGCATCGAACTGTGGATAACGCTTTTTTACATTTTGATTAAATACTACTTAAGTGTAATTGCACAGGCCGATATGCATTAGTAAATTTACTATAAATTAGCATATAAAATGAGTATAACAAGGGTAGCAATTGTGGAAGATCAATTGCAGACTCGTACCATGTTGGCGTCACTTATTGGTGGTAGCTCGTACTTTGAGTGCGTGGCTGCTTACGGGCATAGTAATGAAGCCATTCGGCAAATACCGACGTTGGATGTAGATGTAGTGCTGATGGACATACATATGCCCGGCGAGCAGAGTGGCATAGAATGTGTAAAGGTCTTAAAGAAAATATGTCCAAATTTGCCATTTGTAATGTGTACGTCGCTTGAGGATGCAGACAATATCTTTAACGCATTGCAAGCAGGTGCGGTAGGGTATATTACTAAATCTACTCCTCCAGACAAAATACTAGAAGCTATAGCTGATGCAAAGAATGGTGGTGCACCGATGAATAGCCAAATAGCTCGGAAGGTTATAAATTATTTTTTTGTTTTGCAACAGGTGCCTGAAAACAAGGAACTTAACAAACTGTCGGTCAGGGAACAGGAAATTTTACAATTATTATCAAAAGGGTATAGGTATAAAGAGATTGCAGCCAATTTATTTGTTAGTATAGAAACTGTACGTAAGCACATTCATAATATATACGAGAAGTTACAGGTAAGTTCAAGGACGGACGCGATAAATAAAGTGTACCCAACAAAGTGAGGACGGGAATGTGAAAAATAAGTTATCTAAAACAAGTTAACTATCCAGTAGCACAAAGCTGCCAGCGCGCCACTTACCGGAATGGTAAGTATCCATGCCCACAGAAGATTGATTGTAACTCCCCATCGTACAGCAGAAAGACGTTTTGTTGCACCAACACCTATTATGGAGCCTGTAATGGTGTGTGTGGTACTAACTGGTATTTTCAGGTTTTCTGTAAGGAATAAGGTCACAGCACCTGCAGTTTCGGCAGCAACGCCTTCGAAGGGTGTAACTTTGGTGATACGTGTGCCCATCGTTTTTATGATTTTCCATCCACCACTCATGGTTCCCATAGAAATAGCAGTATAGCATGCTAAAGGAACCCAATAAGGCATTGGGTCGCCGGCAGTAATTCTGTGATCACAAATTAGAGCTGCCATAATAATACCCATTACTTTTTGAGCATCATTTCCGCCATGGCCGATACTAAAGATGGCAGAAGAAACTAATTGAAATCTTTTGAGGTATAGTGTGGCACGAGCGGTGTTAAGCGATCCAAGTATCATTGTGAATGTGCTCATGGCTAGAAGAATTACACCCATGAGTAACCATTTTAGGTTTTTGCTTTCTAATAATACATTGGCTAAATAGGACTCGTGATAGTTTTTTAGTTTAGTTGGATCAAGTTCGATATACTGTAGCAGAAAAAAACCAACAACCAGCATTACAGATAGTGAAACTAACTTGGGTAGCCATCCTTTTCGGAAAGAATAAATAAACCACAAGGAGATAATAAATGCCATTATCATCCCTATAAGCGGGGCGAGAACTATAAAGCTAACAGTTTTAATGATAGGTTCAGAATTGATGGCACCGAAACCATTATGAGCAATTGCTGCTCCAGCAAATCCGCCAATAAGAGTGTGTGATGAGCTAGAAGGAATACCTAGCCACCAAGTGAGTAAATTCCAAGCTATAGCAGCTATGAGACCAGATAAAATGACCACCAAAGTAACTGAATCCGTGTGTACAGTTTTGGCTACTGTATCGGCAACACCATGATCCTTAAAAATAAAGAATGCAACAAAATTGAAAAAGGCAGCCCAAACAACTGCTTGAAAAGGACTAAGTACTTTTGTAGAGACTACAGTAGCTATAGAATTCGCTGCATCATGAAAACCATTGATATAGTCGAAAAGTAAAGCAAGAAATAAAACTACTATTAGCATTAAAGACATAAAAGGCAATTGGTTAAGCGTACTTAATGATGATAGACTCAACAACATTTGCTGCATCCTCGCACTTATCAGTTACTACTTCCAGCATCTGAAATATATCTTTCTGCTTAATCAGTTCTACTGCGCTTATGTTTGAAGAAAATAAGTACAACATTGCACTATCAAGTAAGTTATCAGCATCATTCTCCAAACTATTAACAATAACGCAAGATGAAGTTATGTCGCGAAGATTTTTCATTCCTCTGAGCCCGTAAATACTTGTATTTATGGCCTTAATAGACTTGCATATAATCTCAGCAAATGCTTGAATAGTGTTGTTTTTGTCGTCTATTTGATAATTAACTATTCGTTTTGCAGCACCCCAAATATAATCAGCGATATCATCAAGTGAAGTAGCTAAATAATGAATGTCCTCACGATCGAGTGGAGTAATGAAGTTGCTACCCAACTCAATAAAGATTTGATGAGTGGTTTCGTCATTTTTGTGCTCCATTTCTTCGAGCTTCCTGAGCATCTCATCTCTTTTATTTAAGTCTTCTTCATTCATTGCATTTTTGAAGATTTCCCCCATTTGTACAAGGGTAGTTGCAACCTCTTCAAACAATGTATAAAAAACTCGATCTTTAGGCAAGAAAAACTTTAAAATAGAATCGAATGACATGAAAAGCGTTTTATTTAATAATTGCAAAGCTATCTGCTAAATAGCGACATTAAAAATCGACCTGAGATACTTAATGATTACTTAACATTATAGCTCTAGCTGTTTAGATTGACTGATAACTAGTTGTTTTTCTTATTATTACGTATGTTATTTATATTTAAACTGTTTTTGGATTTGCTATTTCATTATTCAAAGTAGAAAAATCGTCGGCAATTTTGTCATTCAACAGGTTTAAATTGATAGATATTTCTGTACAAAATGCAGCATTAGTTCTACCGTTGTGTTATATGCTCATACACAGATAAACAGCTAATGCTCTAGCGATTCGTTATGTAATGATTATTTACTTTTGTTGAGGTGTTATTCAGATTTTTAGTACAATTACTCATAGGCGAAAGTATGGCAATAAATACCGCATAAGTGGCAGAGGGTGGTATGAAGGTATCATCTTGCTTTTGGTAGGTGTTGGTTTATTTTCTGCTTATATTGATTTTTATTTTTTCGTGTTTTATCTATTGTTATATACCGGTCCGTTTTTTGGGTGTATGGTATATGGGCATTACCTTGTGCGAGTATGTTCTTGCTCACCGTTTAGCAGCTACGCACTTTAGCAACTAAGTGATATTATAATTCATGAAACAGATAGTTTTTAATAAAAGCAACAAACTTATATTTCTGATAGGAATGCCCGGAGTGGGCAAAAGTTATTGGGGTGGCAATTTGGCACATCACATCAAAGTGCCTTTTGCTGACCTAGATGCAGTAATAAAAACAGAACAGCGCAAAACGATAAGGGAGATATTTAAAGAAGAAGGGGAGGAGGGATTTAGGAAAATAGAACAAGCAACACTACTGCTTACAATAGAATCGTTGCCAGATGGTGGTATAATATCGTGTGGGGGTGGTACTCCATGTTTCTTTGACAATATGCAGATAATGAAAGCAGCAGGGGTGGTAATCTACATGGCAGCCGATGCGCAGTACTTGAGTCGAAACCTAGAGCGTAGTGCTGACTACCGTCCGTTACTGTACAAAGACAATACACTGCAACAACAATTGGGAGATTTGCTCAATACCAGAGAGTCGTTTTACAAGCAAGCACATCATATTTTACCCGCCAAAGACATTTCACTTGCTACCTTTGACAAAATTTTAAATGATGAATAAGCAAGGTATAGTTTTCGGGGCTTCTTTTGCTGCTATTGCTGTTATATTAGGAGCATTTGGGGCTCATGCACTCAAAGCAGTAATGGCCCCAGATAAACTACTAGTTTTCGAAACTGGAGTGAGGTATCATTTTTATCACAGTTTTGCTTTGATGCTTACTGGCATACTTTATCCTAGCTTTCCTAACAAACAACTAAATCTGGCGATTAGCTTTTTTATTACCGGTATACTATTGTTTAGTGGGTCGCTTTATGCGATTTCTTTACTTAGTATCAACGGTGGTTCTATAGGGCCGGTGGGTATACTCACACCCATAGGTGGTGTTTTCTTTATATTGGGTTGGGCAATGATAGTAGCAGGTGTAGCTACTCGTAAGCCAATGAAGGGTTAAATCTTGTTTTTATCACTTTTGCAAATGTAGCTATACAGCTGCTTCATAATTTTTGTCGTTATTTGCACCATTATGGAGCAAGGCAACTTCCTGTATTATGTATTTTCAGTTGTCCGATTATTGCTGTATCCCTTTGCACTGATATATGGAGCGTTAGTGTGGTGGCGAAACCGGATGTATGATGTGGGCTTTTTTTCGTCCATCAGGTTTAGTGTGCCTGTTATATCCATTGGTAATTTGTCTACCGGAGGTACAGGTAAAACGCCACACGTAGAGTACCTTATCCGTTTGCTGCAATATCAGTATCAGGTTGCAACCATGAGTAGAGGATACAAACGGCGCACCCAGGGATTCATATTGGCAGACGAGCAAACAAATGCATTGCGCATAGGCGATGAACCTATGCAGTATTACTTAAAGTTTCCGGAGCTTGTAGTGAGTGTAGCCGAAGAGCGCATAACGGGGATACCTGCACTGCTGCAACGCCGTCCCGATGTAGATGTGATATTGCTAGACGATGCGTATCAACACCGGTCTGTGAAGGCTGGGCTAAATGTGCTGATCACTGATTACTCTAAACCCTACTACAAAGATTACATCCTCCCCTTTGGTAGCCTGCGCGAAAGCAGAAATGCCAGTAAGCGGGCAGATGTGATTATCGTATCTAAATGCCCTGACAATCTTAGTGAGGCCAAGGCAAAAGAAATGGTAGTAGCATTGGCACCCATAAAAGGGCAGCATGTGTTTTTTACAGGCTTACATTATGACGTTCCTTTCAACTTTGTAACAGGTGAGCCAGTAGATATTTCGGGCAAAAGTGTATTGCTGGTTTGCGGCATAGCCCGCCCAGAGCCATTGGTGGGCTTTGTGAAGCAGTATGCAGCCGATGTACACACACTTACTTACAAAGATCATCATTATTTTGTTTCGGCAGACTTGGAGGAAATTAAGTCTACCTTCGAAAAGTGGGATGTGACAGAAAAAATAATTCTTACCACCGAAAAGGATGCAGCTCGGTTGCGCTTACACAACGATAAGTTGGTGCAGTGGGGTATAACGATAGCTGTGCTGCCCGTAGCCATAAAAGTATTTTTTGGTCAGGGACCAACATTGCATCACATAGTGCTGCAATATGTAGACAAAACAATAGCTGAAAACAATGAGTTTATGAATGGTGGGGAGTATGAATACCTGGAAAGTAATATGTAAGCCACACAAACTATAAGTGGGATGAAAAAGAGCGTTAGGAAAGTAATATTGGTTTTTGGTTTAATAATAATAGCTATGATGTCGTTTTTGGGAGGATTGTTCGGTAGTGATGAAAAAGTGCCAGCTAGTATATACGAATACAAGGTAAAGGCAATAGATGGTGGTGAAATAGACTTTGCCCAATATAAAGGCAAAAAAATATTGATAGTAAATACGGCATCGTTGTGCGGATTGACTCCACAGTTTGACGAACTAGAACAACTGTATCGGGCACACAAAGATAAATTGGTGATAGTAGGATTTCCTGCAAACAGCTTTATGTTTCAGGAGCCTGGTTCTAACGAGAAGATAGCTACGATGTGCCGCACAAAGTATGATGTTACGTTTCCTATGGCATCAAAGGTGTCAGTAAAGGGTAGAGACAAAGCACCTATTTATGTATGGCTCACCCACAAAGAATACAATGGACTAAGGGATAACTCCGTTAAATGGAATTTTCAGAAGTACCTAATAGATGAAACTGGTAAACTTGTAGCTATTTTTTCGCCTACTACTAAGCCTATGGATGCTGAAATAATAGCCGCTATCAACAAGTAATACGGTTGTTTATACAAAGTCTAGTACGGTGATTTCCGGTAATACACCCAGTCTGCCTGGATAGCCCAAAAAGCCAAAGCCTCTGTTTACGTACAGTGACTGTTCGTTTTCTGTGTAGATTCCAGCCCACTCATTATACATGTATTGTACTGGGCTCCACTTAAACCACTTACTATCTACACCAAATTGCATGCCGTGAGTGTGTCCGCTCAGGGTAAGTTGTATGTCTTTATACTTACTTACTACCTCTTCGCGCCAGTGAGAAGGGTCGTGGGACAGTAGTATTTTAAATGGAATATTTTTGTCTTCTAGCCCTTCGTATGCTTTGTTCATGTCACCATACTTGGGAAAGTTCGCTTTTGCGCTCCAGTTTTCTATTCCTACCAGTGCTATTTTGTCATTGCCACGTTCGAGCACTATATGTTCATTCATTAGTAGTCTCCAGCCCGCCTTGGCATGTATGGCTTTTAGATTCTCTAAATTGTCTTTTTTAGCTTGATGGCTAGGCCACTGCACATAATCGCCATAATCGTGGTTGCCGAGTGTAGAATACACACCCATAGGGGCTTTGAGCCTCGAGAATATTTCTAGGTATTTATCGTCTACTTCATCTGCCATGTTGTTTACCAGATCGCCGGTAAATAGTATGATGTCAGCTTTCTGGTGCATAACCCGTGCTATACCCTCTGCTACAGCCGCATGGTTGTCGAAGCTGCCTGTATGTATATCTGATATTTGTACTATTCTAAGACCTTTGAATGCATCTGGTAGGGTTTTGAAGCTCAGTTTGCTGCGGCGCACACGATACTTGTACCGGTTGGTAATGCCAGCAGTAAAGCCTACTACCGACAGACCTCCCAGCACCAGTGCTGCCTGTTTCATAAAGGTAGAGCGGTCTACCGTTACACCAGTATTGGCTGACGGAGAGTTTCTGTAGGCAAACGACGTGATTGTCCAAGTTAGTAACCTACGTAGATCATCTAGGAGCATTACCAGCAGTATGAGTATCTTGCCAACGGCAAAGCCTAGCACAAAGGCAACATAGATATTGCGAAGAAGATGTGGGAAGTTGGCCCAGTTCATCATTCTGAAGAAAATAAGCCCAAACCAGCTAAGCGCTGTTAACGACACGTACAACGTGAGTAGCGTGGTGCGCCAAGTAGGTGCCATATTGCGAATCATGGACCTTACCAACGTGAAGCTGTAATACTCTGCAAGACCTATTACTGTGAGGATAATTAGAAAACGAAATTTCATATAGACATCAAATGTAGAATGCCGCTGGTTAATTATGCTTCCTTGCGAGTGAAAATGGTCAATATTGGGATATTTTTAAGTAAAACTCCCCTGAATACTATACAGCGATGGTGTTATTTCATCAGAATTTCAACAATTCTTCAACTTGAATATTTATAAGTTGCTGTGTCTCAGGCTTTATAATGTCGCTGTTCAGGTTGATTTCTTCCTTAATTTTAGATAGTAGTAGTTTGTTGTAGAGCACGTTGACTTTCATGTAGTTCAGGATAGCAGTCATATGTTCTGTGCCACGAAGGTTACCCGCTCGGCCATCAGATATACCGACGAGTGCTGCCTTTTTATACCACCAGCATTTTTTAATGTCGCTATTGTCGATCATCATTTTCAATACTCCCGGAAAACTGGCATTGTATTCTGGCATGATGAACAAAAACTTAGTAGCAGGTATCAAATATTTACTTTCTAGTTCTTTCATGTCACTACCTCTTTCCCACACTTGTTTGTCTAGGAGTGACAGTATTTGAACGTCGGGTGTTTGGGAAGCTATTATATTATAGTAGGCCCTAGCTGTGCGTAGGGTCATGCTGTCTTGTCTATTTGTACCTGCTATTATTGTTATCATTTTCCTCTTTTCGTTGTCGTCAGTTATGCAGCAAAGGTGGCAACAATTTGTGGTTATTGAAAACACTAGTATCCGTAAAGGCTCAATTTTGTTGCTATTACTGCATAGTAAAATGTTATGAAGCGATAGGATGTTGTATGTAACAAACACCAACAGCCACCTGGTGGGTGGCTGTTGGTAAGTATTGCTGCTTATCTATTTTTCTATAACGTACACATCTTCTCCTTCTTGTTTCATCCTGAAGTGCTCACGGGCGTATTGTTCCAACATTTGTGGGTTGTTGAGGGTGCCATTGTTGTCAGCAATTAGCGCATTTTTCTCAGCATTCATTTTGCCTATTTCTAGCTTCAGATAACTAATATTATCTTTCACACCGTTCAGTTCTTCTTGACGTTGTTTGAGACTCATCCAGTCGTTTTGGTCGAAGTACATAACCCAAGCAACAAAACAGATACCAACAATGAAGTATTTGTTTACTAGTACCTTGGTTACTTTTTTTGTATCCATACTGATGTTGTATTTATTTACCAAATTTAAGCGATTTGCAAGGATAGTAAGCGTTACCTTTTAGTTCTTCTTCTATGCGTAGCAATTGGTTATATTTTGCCATTCGGTCGCTACGGCTAGCAGATCCGGTTTTTATCTGTCCGCAGTTGAGCGCTACCGCTAGGTCGGCAATGGTTACATCTTCAGTTTCACCGCTACGATGACTCATAATGGTGTTGTAGCGGTTGTGTTGTGCCATTGTTACTGCGTCGATTGTTTCGCTCAGGGTGCCTATTTGGTTTACTTTCACCAGTAGTCCGTTGGCTATAGATTCTGTAATGCCTTTTTCCAGCCTAGTTACATTGGTTACAAACAGGTCGTCACCTACCAGCTGCACTTTATCGCCCAGAGCTTCGGTTAGTTTTTTCCAGCCCTTCCAGTCATCTTCTGCCATACCGTCTTCTATACTTACTATAGGGTACTTTTTGCACCACTTTACCCAGTATTCCACCAGTTCATCGCTGCTCATTTTTTTGCCATCGCTTTTGTGGAAGTGGTATTTCTTTTCTTTCTCCACCCATAGTTCGCTGTTAGCAGCATCCATAGCTATACCCACTTGCGAGCCTGGTTTGTAGCCTGCTTTTTCGATTGCTTTCAGTACTGTTTCTATAGCTTCTTCGTTGCTCTGAATGTTAGGTGCAAAACCTCCCTCGTCACCTACATTGGTACTGTAACCTTTTTCTTTCAGTACTGTTTTCAGCGCATGAAAAATCTCAACACCCCAGCGCAAACCTTCGCTAAATGACGATGCACCTATTGGCATTACCATAAACTCCTGAAAGTCTATTTTGTTGTCGGCATGAGCACCGCCATTCAGGATGTTCATCATAGGTACAGGCAGCGTGCGTGCATTAGCACCACCTACATACCTGTATAGCGGCAAACCAGATACTTGCGCTGCTGCTTTTGCTGCTGCTAGGCTCACTGCCAACATTGCATTGGCCCCCAGTTTAGATTTATTAGGAGTGCCATCTATTTCCAGCAGAGACTTGTCTATAGCACGCTGGTCAGTGATGTCTGTACCGTACAGTTCTTCAGCTATTATGTCGTTGATGTTGCTTACTGCTTTCAGTACACCCTTGCCCAGATATTTTTTCTTATCTCCATCGCGCAGCTCTACTGCTTCGTGTTTGCCGGTGCTGGCACCGCTGGGTACAGCGGCTCTGCCCATTATACCATCGCTGGTGTGTACATCTGCTTCCACTGTAGGATTTCCTCTGCTGTCTAGTACCTGACGGGCAACTATGTCTGTAATGAAACTCATGTGAATTTATTTTGGTTGTGCTGCAAAAATATGTCTAATTGTATTAAGTAGTGAATAGATGGCTGATTTTGAGTATTGTATGTGGATACATACGGCTGTCATCATTTTTGGATTTTGTAATTGAGGCCAAAATCTACCCTCATGTACACCATTGGCATTAAACAAACAAAGCCCTGACATTTGGTCAGGGCTTTGTTGTGTAAATCAGTACCAGTTTTATTGTTTCATCCACCGTATTACTGCTACGGTGTGGTCGTTGCTTATCCTTATTATGTACATACCTGCTGGGGTAGTAATGCCGTTTATCTGTACCGTAGATTGTCCTTTAGTCCAGGTTTCGGTGGTTATAAGTTTGCCTGTAGCGTCTAGTATTGTCACATTCATGGTGCTGGTTACAGGTACATTAGTTACTAGTGTCAGCGAGCTATTGTTCGTTTGTGCTATTTTGTATTCGCTGGCTGTGCCGTTTATGTTGGTTACACTAAGTGGGTTGTAGATACTAACTCCTCTGCAACCTGCCGAATCTACAATGATGCCAAAAGCCCCCATAGTAGTATAAGTGTATGACGAACTGGTAGCGCCTGCTATGGGTGTAAGACCATTATACCACTGGTAGGCGGTGTATAGTGCTGGTACAGAAAGTGTAGTGCCTGTGAGCGTGATAGTGGGGCGGGGAGATGGTGTGATGCTTACGGCTGTACTTGCAGAATCTACAATTACGCCTCCGCTGTACAGGTATAGTTTCACGGTTTGGTTGCCAGCATTTGGGAAACAGACACTTGCTGGGCTGGTAGTAGCGGTAGCTATGGTAGCACCCGGACAGCTGAATTTGAAGCTATCAACTGTACCTGTACTAGTATTGGTGAATGTGATGCAGCTATCCTCGCAAGCAGTAGTGGCACTGGCTGCCATAGATGCGTCTATGATGGTGGTGGCTGGTGTGCGCAGCGACACACTATCTACAGCAAAAGAAGGATCAGTGCCCACGCCATCGTCATTGTTCACCCATCTAAACCCTATTTTTACATTGGCGTTGTTGTTGGCAGATGATGGTAGATTGATGCCCGTAGAGTCCCATCTGCCTTGTCCGCTAGTACAGGTTGTTGTTTTTGCTGGGGTCATTAGTAGGCTCCACGTGGTGCCATTGTCGGGTGAGTAATACACACTTCCATCGTCTGTAGTGCCTTGACCATTGAGGATATAATAAAATTTCAGTCTGATATTGTATTTGCCAATACAGTTGATAGTGGGCGACTGTGCTCTGCGATCGGTTTGGGGGCAGGCTATTATGCCACATAGGCCGCCTGCATCATATGATGCACCATTGTCGCCTATCCAGGCAGGGTCTGAGCCTACATGCAGTGTCGCGCCTAAACCAAATGAAGAGGCGCATGTACTGCCACACACACCTGACAGTTGACCTGCTTCTTGGCAACTTACATACCACCGATTTGGTTCGGTGCCTTCTGAGCCAGTTACAGTAAGCGACCAAGCACCATTAGGACCCGAATAACTGGATACTTCAAGTCCAGTTGCTGCTCCAGTTTCGAAACTCTCAGTCCAGAAAACTTGGGCGCTTACATTGATCGCGTTGAGCAACAACAATGAAGAGATAAGTGTCAATAGCTGTTTCATAATTTGGCGTTTTTGTTTTAATAAATATACCAAACAAATCCAACTATACAATAAGAAATTGTGTATTTGTTAATTTTTTTTTCACAAATCACTTGCAGTATTCATTCGAAAAACTTTCTGCTTGTGGATTTTTTAGTTTTAAAGCTACGCGAAAATCGCCACAGCCGCTATCTTTTTTGTTCATCTTATTGTAATATATGCCCCGATAAATTAATGATTGAGACCACATGGGGTCAATTTGAATGGCAACTGACAAGTCGTCTACAGCAGCACGGTAGTTTTTTAGTTCGCCATAAGCTACAGCGCGGTTTACATAGCCCATTATATGATTTGGCATTAGTTCTATCTCCTTCTCAAAATCACCAACTGCGCCTGCAAAATCGCCCATTTTAAATTTGCACGAGCCACGCATACTGTACGCAAGATAAAAATCTGGTCTTATGCTTATCGCTTCATCGAAGTCGGCAATAGCAGCTTTGTAATTTCCCGAACTAGATTCTTTACGTGCTTTCGAAAGTATCGCCATAAAGAAATCTTTTTTAAGTGTAATAGCTCTTTTTAGGTCTGCCATACTGTTCTTTTCGTCACCAATCATTTCTTCTAGGTTCGATTTGTTGAAGTAGCCCAGCGTAAATTCGGGTTTTAGTTCCACAGATCTGCTAAAGCAGTTCAGCGAGTTGGCAAAATCTCCTTGCAGTTGGTACAAGCCACCCAGTTGATAATATGCACGCC
The DNA here is from genome assembly GCA_945902755.1 of Flavipsychrobacter stenotrophus. Classification (GTDB taxonomy): domain Bacteria; phylum Bacteroidota; class Bacteroidia; order Chitinophagales; family Chitinophagaceae; genus Nemorincola; species Nemorincola stenotropha_A. Next base: position 19,566 of record CAMDNC010000008.1, on the reverse strand, counting down.
AATTGCTAGAGTCCGCTTTAATGCACAGCATATACTCGGTTATTGCACTGTCAGGTTTATCATTCAATACATATTCATTACCACGGTAATAATGGTCCAGTGTGTCTGATGTCGCAAGCCTGGGTGGTTTATCAGAACCACACCCCAACGCTAAAATTGAGGACAATACAAGAAAAAGCAGAGATTGCTGTAAGCGTATCATAGACGATATTTTGCTGAAAAATAAACTCTTTTACACAATTTCAACGAACAAATTGAATTGCGAGCGACTTATTGCTAAGGGTTAATATTTTGCGATCGATTATCGCCAAATTGAAGTTCCTCCCTTCTATAGATTTTTGTTAATATTACTCCGGGCTGCTTGCAAAAAAAAGTAGGTGTTTATCTTTACACTGGAATTTGTTTTAAATCATCTAATCAGTGTCAAATATGACAGTAAAAAGATTATTTTGGATAATGCTATCCTTTATTTTTACTTCAAACACCATTGCAGGCGAAGTACCCTACTATAACAAACCTTGGAAAGAAGTATTGGCAAAAGCCAAAGCCGAAAACAAGTATATAGTTGTAGACTGCTACACCGATTGGTGTGGGTGGTGCAAGGTGATGGATAAAGAAACCATGACTAATGGCGAAGTAATAGCGATGGTGCACCAAAATTACATAGCTGTAAAAATGGATATGGAGCACGGTGAAGGTATGAAAATGGCTATGAAATACCACATTTCTGCTTTTCCTTCTTTTTTGTATTTCAACCCTGAAGGGCGTTATGTGTATCAGTCTGCGGGATACCAGAAGAAGGATGCTTTTTTGACAGAACTAAAAAAGGTACTACAGCCGTCAGAGCAGATATATGCTCCTGGTTTTACGGAAACGCTTGATATTGATTTTCCTGATTTTTACAAAAATGCATTTGCAGAAAATGGCAAACGATCATTTCCCACTTCAGATGAGGTACAATCTTTTATGCGCATGCAACGCGATTTACATTCTGAAGTGAGTTGGGCGGTAATCTCTAGGTTTGATGTAGGGGACAAATACACGCATTATTTTTTGGCAAACGTAGAAAGGTATCGTAAAATATTTGGTAAAATAAGCGTCAATGACAAGCTCAATAGCATGTTTGGTGCACAGTTATCTGAAGCTACCAAGGCAAAAAGCGACAGTGCATTCGAGGTTGTGTTGCAAATGGTAGGGGCATATATGGGCGAAGATGCTGCCATGTCAAAGATTTACTGTAGGTTGTCTTACTACAAAGAGTTAGGTAAATGGGAGCAATATGGTGCAGCTGCATCTGATTATATAACAAAACAAGGTTTTTCTAACACTGACTACATTAACACGCTGAGCTGGGATTTATATGAGCATTGCGAAAACCAGTCGATACTGAAAACGAGCGCCGATTGGATGAAACAGGTTATTGACAGAGAACCTACTTATCCATATTTGGATACTTATGCGTCACTTTTATATAAAACAGGTAACAGGAAGAAAGCAATAGCAGCTGCCCAAAGGGCAATAGCTGTGGGTAAAGAAAACAAAACGGAAGTTAAAGAAACAGAACTATTACTAGAAAAGATTAAAGGCTCAAAATGACAAAAATATATCGAAAATTGTGATCAGAGGTCTAGAATAAAAGATCTATTTCAAAATCTTTCAAACTAGTTAGTTTGCCATCTGCGAGCGAAAATCGCGTGTCATCAAAGTGGTGATCGTCCGGCACCACTATCACTTTCATGCGGGCTGCTTTGCCTGCTATCATTCCATTAACTGAATCTTCCAAAACGAGGCATTTTCCTGGGTGCGAACCTAGCGTATTAGCACAATGCAAAAACACTGCTGGATGTGGCTTGCCGAGTTCCACAACATCTGCTGATGTTACTACATCGAAGTAGTGAAGGAGGTCAAAATGCTCAATAAGTTCGTCGATCATTCTTTTAGGTGAAGAAGATGCCAAACCTATTTTATAATTGTTGGCTCTCAGCAGTTGCAAGGTACTTTCTACCCCTGGCAGCACAGTAGCATGTTGTTTAGATGCAGCTATTATCTCGTCTAGTATTTCATCGGCCACAAGTTTTGCAGACTTACCATTCCAAGGGTAATGAATAGCCCAGTGGTCTGTTACCTCATAGATGCGCAATCCTGTGGTTTCTTTGAATTGCGCTGGTGTAATAATGATGTTATTTCTATTGGCCACCCTCAGCATACATTCGCTCCATAGTGGTTCTGTATCTAGCAGTAATCCATCCATGTCAAAAATTACCGTATCTATTCTCATGCTTTGTAGTCGTGTTGTCGTTAAAAGTAACCAAGATAGTGCTGTGCATGTGTGGTGTACTCGATACTTACCTCGTCACCTTCATTCAGGCTGTAGTAGTATTCTTTTGTTACTTCCATGCTCATCTTCACTCTGGAGGTGGTGTAAAAGTAATAAGCATTATTGGATGCATTGATTACTTTTTTGGTGATGCAGCTCGTTTCTATAGTTTTACTTTTTTCGGTTATGTCTTGTTGTATTTTTCGATGATACATTTTGTAACTACTATACGTGGCAAAAGTGAAAATGCCCAATAGCACACCTGTGGTGAAGAAATACTTGATGTAAGAAAAAGCGTTAGGCGCACCTTCGTATGCTCTATACCATGATGTGATGTAGGGCAACACAAAACTGATTATCATCAGTATTCTGTATACCGCTAAGTATTGTTTGCGATCCTTATTTTCTTTGTTCACCAGCAATAACAAGTCTTCCTCCGTAAGAGGCTCCGTGTATGTTCTAGTAGTGCTTAGATCAGTCAATTTATGATGATGCTGGTGTTTTTAGTTGGATTATAGCAACCAAAAATAAGCAATTAGTAGGTCACCACTCACTAAAATTAAGACTATGCACAGTTAGACATTATTCTGTCATTTTGTTTGCTTTTTCTCCTTTATATTTGTTGCACAACCTCGGAAAATTAGATTTGGAATGAAGATTAAAATGTATCAGGTAGATGCCTTTACTCAAGAGCTTTTTGGTGGCAATCCTGCTGCAATATGCCTGTTAGATAAATGGCTTCCAGAGCGCAAAATGCAAGCGATAGCCGCCGAGAACAATCAAGCAGAAACAGCTTTTATAGTGGCGGTAGAAGATGTTTTTGATATTAGATGGTTTACACCAGTCATAGAAGTAGATTTATGTGGTCATGCTACTCTGGCTGCAGCTCATGTTATCTTCAATCATCTGAATCGCACCGATAATGAGATAGAGTTTCGCTCAATGCACAGTGGTGTGCTTAAAGTAATACGTAATGGTAAACTGCTAACATTAGATTTTCCAGCAGATACTTTCGTAAAGGTTCCTACTCCTGCCAAACTTTCGAAGGCATTGGGTATAGAACCTATGGAAACTTACAAGGGTAAAACCGATTTTATGGCAGTTTTGCCATCTGAGCAACACGTCCTTGACCTTCGTCCTGATTTCGAAACGCTTTCTACTCTGGATGTTAGAGGGGTTATTGCCACTGCGGCGGGTACTGCTACAGATTTCGTATCTCGGTTTTTCTCTCCTGTATCTGGTATCAATGAAGATCCTGTTACCGGTTCTGCTCACACTACACTCACTCCGTATTGGAGTAAAGAACTTGGCAAAACAGAATTAGTAGCCACACAACTCTCTGAACGAAAAGGCAAACTTTGGTGCAAACAAAACGGTAATAGGGTGGCCATCAGCGGTCACGCCGTCACATACTTGGAGGGCGAAATTCAAGTGAATTGATAATGTGATGTTTTTCTATAGAGGTATATCTGTTTATGCCTTACCCATGACATATATATTTTGCATAGTGGGCACTGGGCTGCCTCCTTCTTTTTCGAGTGATATAGCAAAAGCTTCGCCACTTATCACCCTCATGTCCACTTTTTTTATGTTAGGGGTGTTAGCCATACTGTTCGGAAGTACACCCATGTCTACGGGTTTACCATCTTGAATAGCCCAAAGTTGGTATTGCATACCTGGTGGTGGTGTTGGTAAGCCATCTACAGATACATAGGCTTCAGCTTTTTCTTGGCTCCAATATAGTGTTGCTGCCATCGGATGCCCTTTTTGCATAGTGTGCATCACTATTGTTTTCATGGCAGTATCAGCCATCATGTTTTTTGCTTTTTGGTATCCGTCTATTAAGCTAGTTAATTGCTGTTGTTTTTCCTGCAATGTATCTAGCTTCTCCAACATGGTTATGTTTTGACTTTCAGTTTTGTTTTTACTATTCCATAGCATCACATTTATTGCTATACTGCCTGCTAGTGCTACCCAAGAAGCAGCATACTTCCATGCAGAAGGTTGTTTGTAATGGTCAGGCTGAATAGGAATAGTTTTATTAATATTGCCACCATTAGTAGAACCCTTTTGGTTTGTTATGCCACCCGTTTCTTGCCATATTTTTTCTGCAAAATCAGAAGGTAACTCTGGTGCCGACGACAAAGCAAACATCAACATAGTTTTTTCAATCAGGGCTAATTCATCCCTTAGTTCGGCACTAGCACTCAGCATTTCTGCTACCTCCCTAGCTTCGTTGGGAGGTAGAGAACCGAGAGCATAAGCCTCTAAGTTGCCTGATTCTATGTATTCTTTAGTGTTCACTTTTTTATCTTCAAAAAATTATTTTACAGCATAAATTTCACGCAACTGCCCCATCGCACTTCGCATGCGAGTTTTAACTGTGCCAGATGGTATATTGAGTGCTTTTGATATTTCCTCTATTGTGTATCCGTTGAAGTATGCTAAGTCTATTATGCTGGCATATTCTGGTTTTAGTTGGTTCACCATTTTCCTAAGACCTATTGTATCGGTTGATACCTCGGTCTTACTGGTCTGTTCCAAATTATGTACGACGTTTTCACCTGTTTGGATTTTACTTTTCATAATTTCTCCTTTCGACCTCGTTTTGTCGATAGCAGAGTTGCGGGCAATATTAAGTAACCAAGTATACAGTCGGCCCTTATCTGAATTGTATTGTGCTATATTGTTCCATATTTTCACAAATACATCTTGCAATACGTCTTGGCTGGTTTGTTCGTCTTCTAGTATTTTGTAAATGACCCCATACAATGCTGGCGCATAGTTGGTATACAGATAGTTGAATGCCTGTCTGCTTTGCCCTTTAAGCAACTGAATTAGTTCTTCTTCGGTATATGTTACTGCTGCATTCAAAGGCTTGAGCGTCCTATTACTTTAAGTGGTATTTACGTCAAATGTAATCAAGTTTCTTTTCTAAAAGCCATGAGCTACAATATTTTTCTTCTTATGAATTTTTCTAATTCTACCGCATGAAATACAATAGCCGAAAGGAAAATACAAAGTAATAATTCATTAATTGTAAGTGGTTGTGTTTTAAATATATTGTTTGCGGAGGGTAGGTAAACTATTACTAATTGCAGTAAAAACGTAGCTGTTACCGCAAGTAGAAGAGGTGGGTTTGAAAATAATCCTTTCTTGAAGATATACTGTTTATCGCTCCTGATTGCTAGGACATGCCCTAGCTGCGACACTAGCAATACAGTAAAAACCATCGTTTGCCAATGTGTGCTGTTTTCTGATATTGCATATTTTTGCACAGCCAATGTAATTCCTGCCATAAGTACGCCAACCCATAATATATGAAGTCCAACGCCGTCAGCAAACATACTTTCGCTGGGCGGTCGTGGAGGTCGTTTCATAATGTCAGCTTCAGCTTTTTCGTTTGCCAGAGCTAATCCGGGTAGGCCATCTGTAACCAGATTTATCCATAAAATGTGTATTGGTAAAAGTGGTATTGGCATACCCATAAATGGGGCAACAACAATAAGTAATATCTCGGCACTATTACATGCCATTATATATTTTACGAAACGGCGAATGTTGTCAAATATTCTTCGACCTTCTTTTACTGCTTTTATTATAGTAGCAAAATTGTCATCTAAAAGTATTAGGTGTGCGGCTTCTTTGCTCACATCGGTTCCTGTGATACCCATGGCTATGCCTATATTAGCAGTCTTGAGCGATGGTGCATCATTAGCACCATCACCTGTCATGGCTACAAAGTGTTTGCGATTTTGAAGTGCTTTTACAATATCCAGTTTTTGCTGTGGGGTCACTCGCGCATATACGCTTATATGTTCTATTTTATCTTCTAGTTCTTGTTCAGAAAGAGCTGCCAATTCGGTACCTGATACTGCAATTTTTCCAGAGGTTAATATGCCTATTTGTTTGGCTATACTAGATGCGGTTGCCAAATGGTCACCCGTTATCATTACAGGGGTTATGCCTGCAGATTTTGCTTCTTCTATAGCCTGCTTTACTTCTTCTCTGGGTGGGTCTATCATCCCTGCCAAGCCCGCAAAGTATAAGTTAGTTTCTATATTGTCTATGGTGGGAGTGGTAGGTAGTGTATCTATGATTTTGAACCCAAAGCATAATACCCTCAGTCCGTTTTGTGCCATATTAGCAGCCTTTGTCTCTGGAGCAGTACGGTCGGTATCAACCACTGAAAGCACTGATTCACTAGCCCCTTTTGTTATGACAAGGAACTTATTGCCAAAGCTATGAATCGTAGTCATTCGTTTCCTGTCAGCATCAAAAGGAAGTTCGGCTATGCGGGGGTATTTTTTATGTAATTCATTTACTGTAATTATGTCAAATTTGGTTGCTACATAGTCTGCTAGTGCTATCTCTGTAGGGTCACCTATCCATTTATTATCTTTATTGAGTATAAGGTCATGATTGAGAGCCATGCCTAATTCCAGCATTGTATAGGGGGCTATTTGGTTGTCTGTTAAATCGGCCAATACAATCTCTGTAACTTTCATCTCGTTTCTGGTCAGTGTGCCAGTTTTATCAGAGCATATATAAGTCACAGACCCCAGTGTTTCTACTGCTGGGAGCTTGCGCACCACTACGTTTTTTGTAGCTAGTCTTTTAGCACCTCTTGCCAGTGCAATGGTTATTAGTGCTGGCAGAGCCTCAGGTATAGCGGCTACAGCCAATGTGATAGCCACCAGCAGCATAGGGAGTGGAGCCTCGCCTCGCATAATGCCCGATGCGAAAAGCAAAACACAAATGCCAAGAATAATCCAAGATAGTTTTTTGCTGAAGTCGGCCATGCGCATTTGCAGTGGCGTTTTCATTTCGTCGGTTTGTAGCATTCCTGCTATTTTGCCTATTTCGGTTTTCATGCCAGTTGTCACCACTACTCCTGCTCCTCTACCGTTTATTATTTTGGTGGCTTTGTATGCCATATTGGTACGGTCGCCCAGTGGCAGGTCGGTAGTTTCGTGTTGGGTATTTGTTTTGGTCACTGGTACTGATTCGCCAGTTAGTGCAGCTTCTTCTATCTGCAATGTGTGCGCTTCCAGTATACGTACATCGGCAGGTACCAACTGACCGGCTTCGAGTAGTACGACATCTCCCGGTACAACGTCTATAGATGATATTTCAAACGTTTTACCATTTCTTATTACTTTAGATACTGGCGTAGCAAGGCTACGGAGTGCCTCCATTGTTTGTTCTGCACGGTATTCTTGCACGAATCCTAAAATGGCATTGAGTAGCACAATCACTAATATTATAATAGTATCTACCATATCGCCTGCTAAACCAGATATGATGGCAGCTACCATTAAAATGACAATCATAAAGTCGGTGAACTGGTGTAGCAATATAGTTAGTGCTCCTACCTTTTTTACATTGGTAAGTTCATTTTTACCATAGGTTTGTTGTGCTGCAATTACACCACTTTCCGATAGTCCATGTTCAGATGATTTGAGCTCATTTAGAACAGTGTTGATATCCAGTGTGTGCCAAATCATAGTGCTGATTTAATTATGGTATAGCGTACGGGTAGTAATGCTTCATAAAGATACGTTATCGAGAACTACCATGAAGGAGTTACAATAACTTAATAGAGGCTGTCTATTGAGTTACAGGAAACGTGATTTCATTACTGATGTGTGATGAATGTATTACCTATTCTGAATTGGGGGGTATGAATCAAAAAATGAATAATGGGATATAGGATGCAAGACCGACACTAATGGGTTGTCTGAGCGAATGCAGCTGCAGATTTGCTAGCAATTGCATCTTTTTTTGCGATATATGCATCCAATTTGTCCTTTGGAATTCGCAAATTGTAAAATGGGGTGGGATAAGTATTGTAAATAAACGATTCGTAGTCAGTATTCCACTTTGCCAACAGCTTTTTGTCAATCCCCAGTTCTTGCTGCATAATGTCGAAATGCACAGGTGTTTTAATACGTACTATCGACATATTTTGTAATTCCTCAGCAGTAAATTGTGGTTTCTTTTCCGCTATCGCATTAACTGTGGTAACAGGCTCACCTGCAGGTGGGGTAATAAGAGGTTTGCCAGTGAGAGGGTCTCTTTTTGCAGTTAATAAATCATCTTCCTTACCGAATTTGAAGTCTACAGGTACACTGCCCAAGTTTATAAATTTGCTCAAGTTTTCGAAAATGCTGGCGGTTGCTATGAATGCTAGTACGTGACCTTGAGTTTCTCTCGGCAAGTATTCTTTTATGTCCCAAAAATTGCGACTACCCGTTTTATCAATGGCTTTTTGCACGGGAGTAGGACCGCTATTGTAAGCAGCTATCACCAATAGCCAATCATTTAACTGACCATAAAGAAGTTCTAAGTATTTTGTGGCAGCGGTAGTAGATTTATACCAGTCAGTGCGGTCGTCTTGTTTGCGGGTAACGGAAAGTCCCATCATTTTAGCTGTTGATTCCATTAGCTGCCAGGGACCCACCGCTCCAGCTCTCGATACTGCTTTGTGATTCAAAGCAGATTCTATTACAGCTAGATATTTTAACTCTTTGGGAAGTTGTTTTTTCTCCAGCACATTATCTATTACCGAAAATGGCTTAGAACTAGAGTTTTGTACGCTATTTAGAGTTTTGTTGTGTACCTCTAAATATTTGCGTACATAATCGTTAACATAGTCGTTTTTTTCGCCAAAATAAGATTTGGTGCCTGCTAATGGTACTTCGCTGTACTTGGCTAATTCTTTTGCGTTGAGATTTTCGGTTATTAGTGTCTGGGTTTTGGCTGTATCTTTCAACTGTGTTGCAGCTGGTTTTCTGGATATGATTACCTCTTTCTGCGCCGAAGCGTTGATAGCAATTGCCAGCAAACAGGTAACGAATAACAAAAAAGATCTGTATTGCATGTTTTATCGTTTTAAGGCGGTGAAGCATGCAACCCTTTATAAAGGGAAGCTGATGAAAAATAAGATGAAAGGCTGTAGCCCTGTATTAAGCGTTGTTGTTAGTAGACGTTGATTTGTCTTTTTCTTTCAATCCGCTTTCTATTTCGTTTTTGATACCATCTTTGGCATCATTGAACTCACGTATACCTTTGCCAAGACCTTTAGCAAGTTCTGGTATTTTTTTGCCACCAAATAACACAACTATGATGATTAAAAGAATCATCAGTTCTCCTGAATTTGGCATGCCCATGAGCATTTGCGAATTGATACTTAACAGTGACATTGAAAAAATATTTAAAATTAATGCTGAATTCTACTATAATTAACTGCAAAGATACAAGCAAAACTGCAAAATAGACACTTTTATTTGGTTCCTCCTTTTTTTAACAAGACGAAAAGTAGCATTACTTTTCGTCTACTAAAAATCGGGTAAGCGTATTTTTAGAAATTTACCTCGATAATTGTGATGTGTCATTTCGATCTGCAACAGCTTACAAAGATTTCGATACAATTCTGTAAGACTGTTTTGAACATGATGACAAAAATATACAGTGTTAATACTAGGCAGTAAACTCACTTCTTAATATTATCTTCGTGCTATGCAGGTAGTAATAAAGAATATGTTGTGTGTAGCAGCATCGTTATTGTTTATTTTTGAAGTAAATGGACAAAACCTAACAAAATACATAGATCCGATAATTGGAACTGGTGGTCATGGTCACACTTTCCCGGGTGTTAGTGTCCCTTTCGGAATGGTGCAACTAAGCCCAGATAATGGCTCGGAGGGATGGGACTGGTGTAGTGGGTATAATTATGCCGATACTACAATTGCTGGTTTTAGCCATATGCATCTTAGCGGGACTGGTTGCGGAGACTGGACAGATATTTCGGTTATGCCACACACATCGCATATTGACGAGTTGTCTAAGTACTTTAAGGTTGGGTTTAGCCATACAAACGAACAGGCCAAGGCTGGATTCTATGAAGTGAAGCTAAATAGTGGGGTAGTGGTAGCACTTACCGCCACTGAACATTGCGGATTGCACAAATACACGTTCCCAAAAGGAAGCAATGCTCATGTAAAGTTTCAGCTCACTTACATGATCAACTACGATAGTGCTATTAATACATACGTTAGGTTGGTAAATGACACAACTATCGTGGGTTATAGATATTCTTCAGGTTGGGCTAAAACGCAAAGGGTATACTTCGCGGCAAAGCTATCTGTATCTATAAAAAAAATGACTATATACGACAATAATACCAAGAAGGAAGTAATACTTGCGGCAACCAATAACCGGTACAACGCCGAATTAGAGTTTGGTGACCTAAAAGGTATCCCGCTATTAATCAAGGTAGGACTATCAAATGTTAGCACAGACAAAGCTCTTTTGGCACTTGATGAAATACCTAATTGGGACTTTGACGAGGTGAAAAGACAGGCGGAGAATAAGTGGGAAACAGAGATGCAAAAGATTACTGTAAAAACTAGCGATGAAAAGCTAAAGAGGATTTTTTACACTGCTTTATATCATACTTGTATTGCTCCTGTTTTATACTCGGACAAAGATGGGGAATACAAAAACGCCGAAGGCAACACTATGAACATGGGCGATGGGCAACGATATACAGTTTTCTCCTTGTGGGATACCTTCAGAGGGTTACATCCTTTGTTTACACTAACTCAGCCCGAGCGCAATAAAGATATACTTAACAGTATGCTGGCATTTTGCGACGAAACAGGGCTACTTCCTGTGTGGGACCTTAGTACTTACGAAACCAACTGCATGAGTGGCTACCATGCAGTGCCAGTACTGGCTGATGCTGTGCTTAAAAATACTTCAGGCATTGACCCTGAGCGAGTATTGGAGGCAATGAAAAGAAGTGCTTTTCAGGATGTAAGAGGAACCAAAGATTATCGCACCTATGGATATGTGCCGCAAGATAAAGCATGGCACACCGTTACTAAAACATTGGAGTATGCATTTGACGATTGGTGTATTGCGCAGGTGGCATATAAGCTAGGTAGAATTGAAGATTATGAACTGTTTATGAAACGAGCAGCTGCGTATAAATTGTTGTTTGACAAGGAAACAGGATTCATTAGAGCTAAAAATAGCGATGGTACTTGGACCCAACCTTTCGACCCATATTATACATCTACCGATGGAAGCAAGTCATTTTATGAAGAAGGCAATGCTTGGCAGTATACTTTTTTTGTTCCACACGATATTAGAGGATTGGCAAAAGGATTTGGGAGCTACGATGCGTTTTCACGCAAACTTGATGCGCTTTTTAGTGCACCTTCAGGTGTAAAGGGTGAAAGTGCACCACCAGATGTAAGTGGTCTAATAGGTCAATATGCTCATGGCAACGAGCCTAGTCACCATATAGCTTATATATACAGTTACATTGGTGAGTCGTGGAAAACCCAGCGGTGGGTGCGTATGATTATGGACTCTATGTATCACGACCAGCCAGAAGGTTATTCGGGAAATGAAGATTGCGGACAGATGAGCGCTTGGGCAGTGTGGAGCATGACGGGTTTTTATCCTGCCAATCCTGGCAAGGGCGAGTATGTGTTTGGAAGTCCAATGTTTGAAGAGGTTACCATGAGATTGCCTTCCGGTAACACTATGCTGATAAAAACAAAGAACGCTGGCAAAAACAATCCTTACATTCAGAGTGTAATGCTCAATGGTACAACATATACCAAGGTGTATATCGACCATGAGACTCTGCTGGCAGGTGGGGTGCTGGAAATAGAAATGGGTAGCCAACCCAACAAAGACTACGGTAAAAATCCAATCGATTGGCCATCATCTACAAACTGATTAACTAACTAGAAAACAAACTATTACCGACGAAAAATGGGTTGGAGATATCGCAAAACATTCAGAAATGGACCAATTACCAGCACCGTCACCAAAAATGGTGTTGGGCATAGTATAGCTTTTATGGGTTTCAGGGTAGGGGTTACTGCTGCAGGTAAGAAGTTCTGGAGTTTTGGTATCAAAGGTACAGGTCTGTATTACATTAAATACTACAATTAGTTGTTGGTTCTTTAATATAACAATTTATTTCTATAAATGGACGATATTGATGTAAGATTGATAAAGGTAGACGAGCATTACGATACCATTTGCGAAATGATGCACGGCCTACATACCAACGAAAAGAGACTGCACAGCAAAACAGCATTGTGGGATTCTATCAAAATAGCCTATATGCGTCACATAATAAATTTACAGGAGGACTGTGAAGGTATATGCCTGTTGGCTTATGTGAAGGGGCGGCCAGCAGGTTTCATTTTTGGCTATTCCGAAGAGCCCGATGATAGCCGCATAGAGGAATACGTAGGTAGGGAGTTGTATGTTACAGACGGATATGTACTTCCCGAATGTAGAAGACTGGGGATTTACAAACTACTCAACGCAAGGCTGGAGGAAGAATACACTAAAAGAGGAGTAGGACGTATAAGCAGGCATACATTAGTAGCAAATGAAGGTATGCGTGCATTGCTAGAGCAGCAGGGTTATGTAGCAACCCGTATGCTCTATGAAAAGTGGTTGTAATTATCGTTTCCAAATCCGACAAACGGTAGTAGTTTTGCTACATGCGGGTATTGATGGTTTGTTTGGGAAATATCTGCCGTTCGCCAATAGCGGAGGGTGTGCTACGGCAAAAGGCTGAGAAAAATGGATTGAAATGGGTAGTAGATTCTGCGGGCACCGAATCATACCATATCGGCGAGCCACCACATCCTTACTCTCAAAAGGTATGCAGAGCTCACGGTATAGATATAAGTAATCAACGTGCTAGAAGATTTGCCAAGGCAGATTTTCAGCAATACGATGTCATTTATGCTATGGCAGCAGATGTGTATGATAACATACAACTCATAGGCGGAGGAGCAGCTATAATGAGTAAAGTGATATACTTTCTTAATGAGGCTATGCCAGGTAGTAATGCATCAGTGCCAGACCCCTGGTACGGCAAGGAAGACGGTTACCTAGAAGTATACAAACTCATCAACAATACCTGCGAAGTAATAATAGATAAGTACGGAAAAAAAGGAAACAACAATAAGTAGTGTAACAAGTAAATTACAGCACAAGAACCAATGTCAAAACCAGCTATACCACAAGGAACAAGAGATTATTCACCCGAAGTGGTGAGAAAACGTCGATATATATTGGATACTCTGAAGGGAATATTCGAGTTATACGGTTTTCAACCGTTAGAGACTCCTGCTATGGAAAATCTAACCACTCTTACTGGTAAATACGGCGAGGAAGGTGACCGGTTGATTTTTAAGATACTGAACAACGGATTACATGAAATAAAAAAAGAAGCAGATAAAGCTAAATTGAGTGCTGAATGGGAAAAAGTATTGAGCAAGGCTTACTCATCGCCATTAGTTACTGAGCGGGCATTGAGGTATGACCTCACTATTCCATTTGCCCGCTATGTGGTCATGCACCAAAACGAATTAGCTTTTCCGTTTCGCAGATATCAAATGCAGCCCGTATGGCGTGCCGACCGGCCTCAAAAAGGTAGGTATAGAGAGTTTTGGCAGTGCGATGCAGATGTAGTGGGCAGTACATCGCTTATCAACGAGGCTGAATTGTTATGTATTTACAGTCAGGCTTTTACACACTTAGGTTTGCCAGTTGCTATAAAAATAAACAGCAGGAAACTCTTGCAGGGGCTGTCTGAGATATGTGGATATCCAGAGAAAATGATGGATATAACCATTGCAATGGACAAGCTGGATAAGATTGGGTGGAGCGGAGTGGCTACAGAATTGCAAAATAGAGGTATAGATGAAGCTGGCACTTCATTGTTGCAGCAGGCCATAGATATCACTGGCACCAACGATGAAAAATTAGCCGCCTACTATGCCCTGATGGCAGATAGCCCCTCTGGCAAGGCAGGTGTAGAAGAGATACGCAATTCGCTGGAGTATTATGCGTCCTTGTGGGATGGAGCTGGAAATACTATATCAGTAGATGTAGACATTAGTTTGGCTCGAGGGCTTAATTACTACACTGGTGTTATCGTGGAAGTAGTTTGTACAAATCCGCAGGTAAAGATGGGCAGTATAGGCGGCGGTGGTAGGTACGACGATCTGACGGGGCTATTTGGGCTAAAAGGATTGTCTGGTGTTGGGATATCATTTGGGGTTGATCGTATTTACGATATCATGGACGAGTTACGATTGTTTCCTCAGCAGGTATCAGTTAGTGCCAAAGTAATCATTCTCAATTTTGGAGGTGAAAACGAACTATACGCACTCGACGTGCTTAAGCAATGCCGTGCTGCAGGTGTAGCTGCTGAGATTTATCCCGATGCAGCGAAGTTTGACAAACAAATGAAGTATGCCAACAAGCGCGAAGTGGCCTATGTGCTGCTACCTGGCGATGAAGAAAGGCAGACTAATAGTGTGAGTATTAAAAACTTCATCACTGGTGAGCAGAAAAAAATGACCATTGCCGATGCTATTGATTTGCTCAACGGTTAGGCTTAGTGCGTAGCTAATGAGTCGGTAAATACTATATGGGTAGAAAGCATCTTCAGGTGCTCTTCACTAAAGTTACCCACCTCATGCAGTTGGGCTATATCGGTAAATACACCCTTGCGGTTGCGTCTGTATATTATTCTCTCAGCGGTTACCTTTCCCACACCTCTTATTCGCATTAGCGTAGCTGTGTCGGCGGTGTTGATGTTCAGTTGATGTGGCAGGGGAGTAGAATAACTGCTGTTCTCCTTCTCGTAAGGTGATCGTTCTGTTTGAGCTGCTATTGTAGTTGGCTTACTTTGCTGGTAAGTTGTCCATTTTTCTATCAGTTGTTTTTCCTTTTCAGGATTTGTGTTAGGCTTTGCCCATATTCCCATGGTAGCTTTCACAGCTATTAGGCCTACCAACACCACCGAAAGCACTACTAAGCCGATACGCTCTGTGCGTGTGTAATGTAGAAAAGAAGAAAAATTAACAGGCATATTTTGGCAGGTAGACCGAAGGTGAATATACTGCAAGATTCACGAGCGGGCAAATTTTACAAAACTAATTGACCGCCTGTAAAAATACTACCTCTTATTTAGCGCTTCTTTTCGTGAGCTTCCTTTACTTTTGGGGGAATGAAAATTACTTTGGAGCAAATAAGTAAGCGATTTCAGCGCAACCGGATTTTCAAGGAAGTCAGTTATACTTTTCAGTCACCGGGTGCTTATGCTCTATTGGGTGCTAATGGTAGTGGTAAGTCCACGTTGCTCCGCATTATAGCTGGTATGCAATCTGCTTCGTCTGGTAAAGTAGTTTACGAAGGGGATAGCGGTAATGCAATCACAGCTTCAGATTTTTTCAGACATGTCAGTTTTTGTGCACCGGGTATGGAACTGGTCGAAGAGTTCACGCTACAAGAGTTTTTAGATTTTCATTTTTCATTCAAGCAGCCACAGGAATCACTAACAACTATCCAAATGATAAGGTTAATGGGATTGGAAGCCGCAGCCAACAAACCTATATATGATTACTCATCTGGCATGAAGCAACGGGTGAAGCTAGCACAAGCAATTTTTGCCAATACACCCGTACTAATGCTAGACGAGCCATGTACCAATCTTGACGAAAAGGGTGTGCAACAATACAAAGATTGGATGGATATGTATGCATCAGGTAGGCTGGTATTTATAGCTTCTAACGACCCACGCGAGTACTACATGTGCCAAGAAAAGCTGATAGTAGAAGACTTTGCATAATCTAAGCTAACAAGACAATCGCTCGCAACTATATTAGCCCGAAAGTATTACTTTTGCCTACCAGTAATAGGCCTCGTAGTACAATGGATAGTATAAGAGTTTCCGAAGCTCCAGATCCAGGTTCGATTCCTGGCGAGGCCACCACTTGAAATTTGATGCTTAGATCATTTTTTATTTCACATTGTATAAAGGCCAATCATTTTCATTACAATAGAAGAATTATCTCTTTGCTATACCAATTTTTAAAATAAAATATAATTACATATAATTTAATTATTTCAAACTATCCTAACAAACAGATTGTGGTATTTTTTAATTTGTTTAGGGTATGGGTCTGACGAGATTTTATTAAATCCTACTTCGGATACAGATAGTATTTTTTTTAAGTGTGTTTGATTTATTTAACCAACAACAACATTCGAAAATGCTACGTCAAATACTGAAAAGGATAAGTTGGATTCTATACTTTAGTGCAACCCAATAATGACGCTGTTATTGTACGTATTTCTAAAAGACCTACCTATAATTAGGTGCTGCCGAAACTGTACTACTTGAAAATCGCGCTATCAAAAGGAGATAGACTTCCCCTCTTTTTATAAATGTTCACATTAACTATATTTAGTAAGCATTATGTATGTAAATATAGTGTAATGTTTTGTATTTTTATTGCAGTAACAAATCGTTAAGAGACTTCAATTGGGGTGACACCAAATTTGAATAGTATGAAGGTATGAAAAATTCATAAAAAATACAATGTAAATAAATATACCAACCATATCTTGTTAGTTGTTAATGCATTTTTTACACAATGGTAATACGAGAATAGGCTCCTAGTAATACTCTTTATAGATTTTTGTAAGCTAATAGTTCTAATTATGTCGTTATTTTTACAAAAGAAGAATGTGAGAATTGCTGTCTGTGCTTTTGTGTTTGCTGTTTTTCAGTTGTATACGGGTCTTTTACATGCCCAGTTAAGTATTACAAGTACTTCAACTTTTACCCAAAATTTTAATGGAATGGGTACCTCTTCTTCTGCAGCCTGTCCTACAGGCTGGAGAATAGGTTCGGACACTTACGGCAGTGCGTCGACATCTGTTACAAGATCTGGAGGTACAACCAGTACTGGTGCATTAAATAGTTCATCCGCTGGAGGGGCTTATAATTTTGCAGCCGGTATTACTTCCTCATCTACAGATAGATGTTTAGGAATACTAAATAGTGGTACTTACACAAGCCCTAAGTATATCCACTTACAAGTAACAAACAACACAGGTAGTACAATTTCGGGTTTTACTGTAACGTATGATTACGAAAAATACCGCGAAGGTCAACGTGATTTTGACATGGTTTTTGAGTCAGGTACAGATGGCTCCACTTATGGGTCTATATGGCCTGAAGGTGCAGAACATTATCCTGCTGATGCGACAAATAATGTAATTGATCCTTCAACTACAATCAGTAAGACAGTTACAATAACTGGTATTTCCTTGCCCAACGGTTCTAGTTATTATCTTAGGTGGTCATTAACTGGGGTTGGAGGAAGTACAAATGGTCAGGCTTTAGGTATAGATAATTTTAGTATCACAGCATGTAGTACCCCAACCGCATATAGTGTTACAGGTACTGGTACGTATTGTTCTGGAAGTAGTAGCCCAGAGATTGGTTTGTCAAACTCACAATCAGGAGTAAACTACCAGTTGTATAATGGTGCATTTGCGGTTGGTTCTCCTGTTGCAGGTTCTACTGGCAATCCTATATCATTTGGTTTTCATTCAATTGCCTCAACATATACTGTGCTTGCTACAATAGGCGCTTGTTCGGCACCAATGACAGGTAGTGCAATACTAACCATTAATCCTTCACCGGTAATAGCATTTAGTCCATCTTCTGCATCATTTTGCGAATCAGGTGCTGGCGTTGCTGTCACTGCATCTGGAGCAGTTTCCTATTCTTGGTCTCCTGCTACCGGTTTGTCGTCTACTACTGGCGCTTCAGTCACAGCTACACCTGCATCAACTACTACATACACTGTTTCAGGTACGAATATTTTCAGTTGTTCAAGTACAAGTACCATTACCGTAACTGTTAACCCTCTACCTGTTCCAACTATTTCTCCTGATACAACTATTGCTTCAGGTGGTAGCACTATATTAACATTTACTGGTCTGAATGGTGATGTTATTTATTACTGGAACGGTGCCACCACTTTAACTACTACCATAGGTTCTGTGGGCACCAGTACTGTAAGTGTGTCGCCAAGTGCTACAACTACTTATTCTATTACAAGTGCTACATCAGCATTTGGTTGTAGTCAAACCATTTCTGGTCAAGCTGCTACAGTTACTATAAGTCCTACTCCATTAGCCAGTTTCAGTGGTTCTACCTCTGTTTGTCCAAATGCAAGTACCAATATCATTTTCACTGGTACTGCTGGGGCAACCGTTTATTATAGTACAGATGGTATTACTCCCCTCAGCGTCACATTAGATGGGGTGAGCGGTGTAAGTACATTTACACTTACAGTTTCACCTTCGGTTACCACAACCTACACACTAGACTCTATCGTGTCTGGAGCTTTTCATGGCCCTCTTACTGGTTCAGTCACAGTTACTACATATTCAGTACCTACTGCTTTTTCTCTAACTGGCGGTGGTGGTTATTGTATTGGAGGGTCTGGAGTTTCTGTTGGTTTGAGTAACTCACAGATTGGAGTTAACTATCAGTTGTATGATGGAAGTACGCTGATAGGTAGTCCGGTAGCTGGAACTGGTTCTGCCATTAGCTTTGGTGTTTTCACTGCGGCTGCTACTTACACAGCTGTAGCGACAAATGAATTTGGTTGTTCTACCGACATGACAGGCAGCGCGGTTGTATCTATTAATCCATTACCTTCCGCATTTTCAGTGACCGGAACTGGCAGCTATTGTGCTGGAGGTTCTGGGGTAGCTTTGGGTTTAGCTAACTCACAGGTTGGTGTCGATTACCAATTGTACAATGGTGGTACTCCAGCAGGTAGTCCTGTAGCGGGTACCGGAGGTGCTATTAGCTTTGGTAGTTTTACGACTGCTGCAACTTATACAGTACTTGCCACAAATGCTACAACTTCTTGTATCTCACCCATGAGCGGAGATGCAGTCATTACCATTACTCCATTACCTGAAGCAGGTAGTGTATCTGGTACATTAACTTTGGGTTTCGGATCTACAACTTCCTTGTCTATATCGGGTGGTGATCCAGGAGGTGTATGGAGCAGTTCAAACACAAGTATAGCAACAGTAGATGCATCTGGTACGGTAACTGGTATAACCGGAGGTACGTCCAATATTACTTATACTGTTACTAGTATCTGTGGAGTAGATTCTGCTATTGCAACTGTAACTGTCACTGGACCTGTAGCTGTAATTATGGCATGCCAGTCAGGATTG
Organism: Flavipsychrobacter stenotrophus; assembly: GCA_945902755.1. Classification (GTDB taxonomy): domain Bacteria; phylum Bacteroidota; class Bacteroidia; order Chitinophagales; family Chitinophagaceae; genus Nemorincola; species Nemorincola stenotropha_A. The sequence goes on along the minus strand of CAMDNC010000008.1, from coordinate 140 downwards.
TCATATACTGAGAACTTTTCTGATATAGCAAGCTGGAGTAATGGATTTACCTCAGGAACAGGAGCCAACCGTTGGTGGCCTGTGGGTGCTACTTTTAGTACAATTCCGAATGCTCTTGGAACAACACTATCAACAGCGTC
>CAMDNC010000007.1 GCA_945902755.1 Flavipsychrobacter stenotrophus | reverse complement strand
CAAATTCATGCTCATTATTGCGCCAAACTATATTATCATATTCTTTTTTGAAGGCTCCGTTTACCACATGTGGGTAGTGCCACAGTATAGCCATGTAAAATTCGCGCCACACCAATTCATTGAGCAGTACAGGATTTAATTCCATTGCTTGCGATGCCAATTGGCGTACGCTTACAGTACCAAATCGTAAATGCACACCAAGACGGGTAGTGCCGTTCACAGCCGGATAATCACGGGTTTTATCGTAATGTATGGCAATAGTTTCGTCTAGCGCAGTGGGAAGCGTGCCTGGATCTGTTGGTACAAAGCCAATATCTGGTAATGTGGGCATAGGTAATTGCTCGCATTGATAGAAGTTGCCCATGTATTTATGGGTAGGGTAGGGCTTTAGATAAAAATCATTCAGTTTAGCTTTCCACTTTTTGCTGTAGGGAGTGTATACTGTATAAGGTTCTCCGTTATCTTTTACTACTTCGCTACGTTCAAAAATTACCTGGTCTTTGAACGTATGTATTTCTACTCCTTTCTCTTGCAGCATTACTCCTATCTCTCTATCTCTGCCCAAGGCATATGGCTCATAATCATGGTTGGTATACACGGCTTTAATATCATACCTCTCTGTTAGTAGCTGGTAACAGTCTAGCGGTCTGCCATTCATCACCAATAGTGTGCTGCCCATTGCCACTAATTGCTGATGCATATGAGCAAGTGCGTTGTGAATGAAGGTTACTCTTTTATCCTTTTTTTCGTGTAGCTTATTCAGTATTTCGGTATCAAATATAAATATGGGCAGTACTGGTATGCCAGCCTTAAGTGCATGATAAAGACCTGCATTGTCGCTAAGGCGCAGATCGCGGCGAAACCAAAATATAGAAACTGTAGGTAGCATAATAAAAAAAGGATAAAGCTACACAATCAACACCTATGTATGGCTTGTTGATGGTATCATCTTCATTACCAGATGTCTATAGCAGCATATAAATTAACAATTGCTAACAAACCAATCCTACCTACGTTCCGTTTATCTTTACTAAACCAAAAATAATTATGAGATCTTCAATTTTTGTTACAGCCATCGCCAGCCTAATGTTGCTGGCACAGTGTAGCACAGCGCAAAACAATACAACCATGACAGATAAAAGCAAAAATCCGTATTATTCTCGCACAGAGACCAAAAAACTGAATGTGCCCGAAAGTGAGTGGAAAAAAATATTGCCTGATGGTGTTTACCGCATTGCACGCGAGCAGGGTACTGAGTATGCTTTCAGCGGGAAATACTGGAAAACAGATGTAAAGGGCACATATTATTGTGCAGTGTGTGGCAACCCTTTGTTTAAGTCTACGGCCAAGTTTGCAAGCTCTTGCGGATGGCCAAGCTTTTTTGAAACAATTAGAAAAAATAGTGTGAATTACCTGCAAGATGATTCACATGGAATGTCTAGGATAGAAGTAGAATGTGGAAGATGCGACTCGCACTTAGGGCATATATTCGACGACGGTCCTGCACCTACTTACAAAAGATACTGTATGAATTCTGCGGTATTGGATTTTGAAGAAGATAAATAATACTAGATCCGATAATAGCAACAAAGCCACCTCAAATATTGCGGTGGCTTTGTTTTTTAACTACAGTTACTGTTTATTTTAGTCTTGGTTTTTCATCCGCACCATGGTTAGAATGGTAGCAATCGCTACTGTTTCGCCTGTTTCGTCATATACATCTACCAGCCATTTTACTATCCCTTTTGTTATATCTTCTGGAGTACGTTTTTCCTGAGCTGTTTTTTCTTTTACTGTCAGGCGCACACCTATAGTCATACCTGGGTAAACAGGTTTGGTAAACCTTGCTTCATCTATGCCATAGTTGAGCAATACCGGACCCTTCTTTGCATCTACAAACAAACCGGCAGCTTTAGACAGCACAAAATAACCATGTGCTACCCTACGCTCAAATATGGTGCCCTCTAGCGATGTAGCATCCATATGGGCATAGAAGTTGTCGCCGCTTACATTGGCAAAGTTGGTGATGTCTGCCTCGCTTACTGTATGTTTGGCTGTGGTGAGTGTTTCTCCTATTTGCAGGTCTTCAAAATGTTTTTTAAAGGGGTGTATATCTGTTTCGTGTTGTTTGCCTCCCTGCTGATACACATTGGTGATGCGGGTAATGGTAGTAGGTGACCCCTGAATGGCTGTGCGCTGCAGATAATGCAATACACCCCGCTTGCCTCCCATTTCCTCTCCACCTCCTGCTCGTCCAGGACCACCATGTACTAGTAGTGGCATGGGTGATCCATGACCAGTACTTTCCTTGGCACAATCGGCATTGAGTATAAGTATTCTGCCATGCATTGTAGCTGTGCCAAGTACTATTTCTTTAGCTATTTCATCGTCTTGTGTAATAACTGAGCATACTAATGACCCTAGACCCATACGAGCCAATGTTATGGCATCGTCGGTAGTAGCGTAGGGAATTATGGTAGATACCGGACCGAAAGCTTCAATATTATGGCAGTCGGTGTTTACAAATGGATTATTGTTGAGGAATATGACTGGAGGCAGAAAAGCGCCCTTTTCTTTATCTGCCCCTAATACCTCAAAGTGCTCCATATTGCCTATCACTATCTGCTGTGTAGCAGCTAGTTGCTGCACCTTTTCACGTACTTCATTGCGCTGGCTTATACCTGCCAGTGGGCCCATACGTACCTCTTTTAGGCTAGGGTCGCCTATAGTGGTTGTTTGCAGGCGTTTGCCCAGTGCTATCTGCACATCTTCTACCCTGTCGGCTGGTACTATTATACGCCTGATGGCAGTGCACTTCTGTCCTGCTTTTGTAGTAACCTCGCGCACTACTTCTTTGATAAAAATGTCAAACTCAGCCATGCCCGGATAGACGTCCATACCCAGAATGCAACAGTTGAGCGAATCAGCCTCCATATTAAACGATACCGCCTCCGACAATATGCGAGGGTGCGATTTCAGCATTCTACCTGTACTCGCCGACCCCGTAAAGGTCACTACATCCATAGTTTCTACACTGTCCAATATGCCCCTTGCCGAGCCGCATATCAACTGCAACGACCCCTCTGGCAGAATACCCGATTTTATTATTTCTCTGAACACCGCCTCGGTAAGGAATGAAGTAAGCGTAGCGGGCTTAACAATGGCAGGTACACCAGCCAACAAATTAACCGCAATTTTCTCCAGCATTCCCCATACCGGAAAGTTGAATGCATTGATGTGTATAGCTACACCCTCTCTTGGCACCATGATGTGATGCCCTATAAATGTATTGTTCTTCGACAGTTTGGCAGCATCGCCATCTACATAGAAACGCTCGTCTGGAAACTGACGACGCAGACTGGCATAAGCAAATAGATTACCAATACCCCCTTCTATATCTACCCAAGAATCGGCACGGGTAGCACCGGTGTAGGCACTGATAGTGTAGAAAAATTCTTTGCGCTCCATGAGGTACATAGCCAGCGCTTTCAGCATTCTGCCTCGCTCCTGAAACGTCAATTTCCGCAGTGCTGGTCCGCCCACCGTGCGGGCATAGTGCATCATTTCAGCAAAGTTTAGCCCTCCGCTACTGGCGGTATATATAGCTGCACCTGTCACTGCATTGTGCAGCACTTCGCCTTCATTATTGCCACCCACCCATCTGCCGGCAGCATAGTTTTCAAGTTGTGTTACAGACATAAGTATATTTGGTTGTTATCTTTTCAATTTCAAAAATAAGCCATTACCCCCTATCAATCCTTGTTCTTTTTATGGTGTTGTATACCATATCCTTTTTGTACATTCGTAGCCTTGAGGATATTGAGTTTTGTGCTAAATTTATTTTTTTTTCTGAGAAATTGCGCTACATTTGCACTCCTTTTAGTGACGGTTATTCGTCATAGGTCCTATAGCTCAGCTGGTTAGAGCACCTGACTCATAATCAGGGGGTCCTTGGTTCAAACCCGAGTGGGACCACAGAAACAGGTAAGACTTTGAGCAATCAAGGTCTTTTTTTTTGCTAGTTTTGAATATTTTATTGAGTAGATGAGTTTGTTTTTCTACCCTATTCTATTTATTCCAGCAAATCTCTATTTTTCCTATATTTAACGTGTGAAAAATCTCCTTTTTATTTTCTTGATAGTACCTAGCATGGGGGTTTCGCAAACCCAAACCGATCATGAACATGCAATGAGCAGGTTTATGAAGTTTTATAATAACAAACAGGGCGATAGCATTATTAACATGTGGCCTTCTGATGCGCCTTATATAGGAAGTATAAAACGATCGTGGAATAAGGAAGTGGTGGAATCGTTACATGAAAAATATGGAAAGTTACTGTCGTATGAATATGTGGGTATAGATTCTGAGGACTCAAACCCCGGCTTGGCAGTATTCAAAACAAAGTATTCGATAGTAGGTGAAAAAACCACCAGTTTGAATTTAGATGAAAAAAAACATTTAAGTACTTTCCGATTTATCACCAGTTCAGATGGTATTGATAAATTGCTGAACGGGAAAAAATAAAAACTAAAACTCTTTTTTCACCTAACAAGTATTTAGAACCCGATGTTATAATGGAACTAAATAATTTTTACAATCACCAAGTTAATTTAAGTTGATCTTATTGGGCTACCTATCCATTGTGTGTCGGGTTGTAAGCTTTCGCCTTTCATGACCAGCGATAGCGCATCAATGTTTACATCATCACCTGTTTCGCTGTCGTAAAGTATAATGCTGCGTGCACCTATGCTGCATCGCTTGCCAATTTTTATTTTACCAACTTTCATTACCCTGTCTTCAAATAGATGTGTTTGTGGACCACAATCTTCGTTCATTGCTGTATCATCGCCTATGGTAACCATATCGTGTTCTGTGATGTCGGTTGTGTTCATCCAAACCCGTTTTCCGGTTTTTACTCCAAAGAGGCGAAGCAAGAACGGTAACCATGGAGTACCCTTTGTGAAATCGAGGAGAAACGGAACCGCTAACGACTCGTACGTTGAGGTAACAGCCTCACTAAGCCATACACGAAGCGACCACATGGGTTTTTGCTCTGGCACGTAGCGCCCCACAGCCAGCCACTTCAGCAGCACCGTAACCAGCAGTGCGGGACCACCCATAAAAAACAGGTAGTAAAGTGGCAGCTCTATAACTGTACGCCACCATGGCTTATCTACGACGAGATTGTGTGAATAAGCGATGAACAATATGCTGCATATGAGAATGGTAGTCTCGGGCAAAATAATTCGAACAAACTCTACAATACTCCTACCCAAGACTTTTGATGGCGTGGGACGAAGGGTTTCGGTAGCAGCAAAAGCACGGCTCTCCTGCCTACGGGGTAACGGTATGGCAGGTGAGCCAAACCAATCCTTGGCATCGCTTGCTACTAGTTGCTCTTTGCTGGGAGGGGTGGATAGCACACCTATCAACATGCGTGTGGGCAGAGTGTAACCTTGAGGTATGAGGGCGCTATTGCCCACAAAACTATTGTCGCCAATGGTAGTACGGTCTAATATTAGTTGTTGTGCGCGCACATCGCTCTCGCCCAAAGTAACTGCATCGGCTACAAAGGCATCTTTACCAATTTCTAGCAATGGGTGAGTAACACTGCTAGCAGTAGATATCTCTGTATTGCTGCCCACCTTGGCACCCAGCGCTCTGAAAAGTAGTGATACGTAAACAGTGGCATACATTGGGTGTAGCACTATAAGCGATAGCGACATGAGCTGGTCGGCAAACCACTTGCGGACATAAAACAAGCTGTAAATAGGGTACTTCCCCGGCTTTATGCCCCGCTGCAGTAGCCTGGTAAGCAGTATTGTCGTAAGTGTAAACAGTAAGATGTAGCTGAGGGCTAATGAAGGGGTGACGGTTAGGTAACTAAAGTCGTAATCTGGGGTGGAGTTATCGAGATTGTGTATGATAATGACTGTGGGCAACAATGGTAGCAATACTACAACCGGGAATATAAGCAACGATAGTAGGAACAATAGTGAATATGCCCTGCGGGTGGTATTACTGACCGGTAACGGTTGAGGCAGGTCTTGTGAAGCTTTGGTTTCTTTAAGTACAGCTGGGCTGCCTTGCCATACCTCCCTTGATTTTATGGTTTTGCCAGCCTGAAGGTAGCTCAGGTCTTGCAATTCGCCCCAAGGCTCTATGTTAGCCCCACCAGCTATAACTGCACTGCTACCTATATAGGCATGGTCTCCCAATTGAATGCGACGCAACTTTAGCAATCCATCTTCAACAAAAGCATTGTTGAGTACGGTTTGAGAACTAATGCTCACGTCGCTACCAATAGTAACTAGATCTTCGGCACCTACTGTCATAGAGCCTAGTTGGGCATCTTTAGCCACCTTCATTCCCAGTCTTCTCAAGTAACCATTGTAAAGGGGGGTGCCATTTAGAAATTGAGATGGCAGCAAGCGCTGCATGGTTTTGACAAACCACCACCGAAAATAATAGCTTCCCCATAGCGGATAATCGCCTTCCTTCATGCGACCGATAACTAACCACTTGATTACTACACTACTTAGTGCAAAAAATGGCGGAATGAGCAGAAAGAGAAAGAGCGCTGCGGCAATGGCGTAGGGAATATTATTGTATTCTTCCTTAACGATATAATATCCCAGATAGGGGAAAAATATCTGTACGGCAAACAGCCCATACATTAGTAACAAAGAAACTGTTTGTGCTACCCAGCAAATATAATAACGAGCCTTTGGTATGTGGTTGAATACTCTTTTCGCTTTGGGGGTATCTGTTTTTTTTTCCTCCCAGTGGGCTACTACGTTGCTCAGCGGCCGATGCAAGTAGAGGTCTTTAAGCGAGGCTTGTGGTATGGCGGCATCTCTTCGCAAGCCAGATACTACAGCTGCGGCCAGCAATGAATGCCCACCAAGATCTGTAAAAAAATCATTGTCGAGCGTAATAGTTCGGTTTGGGAAAAAACGTTTTAGCACTACAATTGTTCGATCACCAATAGATGTTTCTATATCAATCACTTCATCGGCAATCGGAGCTATGTTTTCCATCAACATAGAGGGTACTGGCAGCGATTTTCGGTCTATTTTGCCGCTGGGCAAGCGGGGCATTTCGGGCAGTTGCATGATGACACCCGGCACCATGTATGGGGGCAATACCTTTGCAAGCTCCTCGCGAATGTGCTGTTGATTCATACTTACTGGGTCGTCGCATACTACATAAGCCGCTAGGTGGTCTTGTCCGTTAATATCTTTTTTTATCGCTACTACTGCTGCTGTTATATCCCGTAGGGTAGCAATTCTGTTTTCTATTTCGCCTAGTTCTATACGGTATCCACGTAACTTGACCTGGTCGTCAAATCTGCCTTGAAAGTCAATGCTACCATCTTCGTTTATTACTGCAGCATCGCCGGTGCGGTAAATTCGGTCGCCCGACATTTGGAGCAACGATTGAGGCTTTGATACAAATTTAGTGGTGGTAAGTTCTGGTCTGTTTATATAACCATCACACACGCCAGGACCAGATATTACCAACTCGCCACGTTCGCCAATAGGTAGCGGGTTGAGAAGTTCGTCCACTACAGCGAGCGAGTAATTGGGTAATGGTACTCCTATAGTTATTTTTTCGCCGGGTTTAAGCTCAGCGATAGTTGCAGTTACTGTGGTTTCGGTGGGGCCATAAGTATTGTAAAACAACCTAGGAGGCGCAGACCACCGGTCTAGCACCTGAGTAGTACACGCTTCTCCACCTGCATTTACAAGCCTAAGAGAAGGTATGTCGTCGTCCATCACCGCCAATAAGCTGGGCACTGCATGCAGCACAGTTATAGTGTTTTGACGTAAGATCTCAGCTAGTTCATCAATTGATTTTGCAGTGGGTGCATCAGCTACCCAAAGTGTGGCTCCTACCAAGTAGGCAATCCAACTTTCCTCGCACCACATATCGAAGGATACTGAAAAGCCCTGATATACTTTGTCATCTGCGGTTATCTGCAGTATACTATTCTCAGCACGCACCAAGTGGCAAATCTGCCTATGTGAGATAGGTATACCCTTGGGCTTGCCAGTACTACCAGATGTATAAAGCACGTAAGCTGTGTGGTCTGGTGATGGACCTTTTTGGGTAGGTATTATGGCACCCTCATCTGGTATGTTTACCACCCTGACAGCCGGGCAAGATAAGGGCAGTTCTCGGTCGCTAATATAGGCAACTGCTCCTACCTCTTGCAGCACACTCGCTACTCTATCGGTTGGCATTTCATAGTCGAGCGGCACGTAAGCGGCGCCAGCTTTTACTATTCCCAGAATGGCTGCATGTAGCGCTGCTCCTCTTGGCCACCACACCCCTACACTTTCGCCAGGGGCAATACCAAGTTGTATAAGATACGCAGCCATGGCATCGCTCCAGCAATTTAGCTGGGCATATGTGACACTGCTCTCGTTGAATAGTAGTGCTGTTTTTTGAGGAAACCGCTGGGCTGTGGCACAAAAGATAGTTGCAAGCGTTTCTTCTTGCAACAGGTCGGGGCGATGTGTACCATGTAAAATGCGGTGGGTCATAGATTTCGGTAAATAGTGATATAGCAACATGCAACTGTTACATGTAACTTTATCTTTTTGCGACCGAAAAATACAATAATTCCAATGATGGGGCTTTTTATTACTGTTGTAAAAATGCAAAAAGTGAAAATATACCCTTTCAGCCAAAGCCTATGGGCTTGATTTAGCGTAAGACATCGGTATGGCTTGTTTTTGCATGTGTCATTTTTTAATAGAACCTTTTCGACTATCGAAAGATAGGTTTTGTTGACAAAATGAAAAATGGTTTGCTCCTTTCAAAAGTTTACATATTAATATGACAACCTTTATCTTCCATTGGGCTTTTTTCGGTACTTTTGTAGATTGCCTTTTTTGAACCGGAGCAAGGATAAATGTCATTACCACCAATACTAAGACACGTTTACAACCATGGTACCGAAGAGGTCATTCGGCGTGGGAAGAAAATTTTTTATACATCGGGCGTACAAATGCTGGATGTAGACCATTTGCTAGAGCAGGTGCGCTTCAGGGTGCGTAATGATCTGTACCAGAATTATTACACTGTTACTATCAATAAGTACCTGCAGCCTAAGGAAATGACTGTGCGTTGCCAATGCCCTTATAATCTGGGTGAGATATGCAGGCATGAAGTCGCGGGGCTTTTTCAACTGAATGATATATTGCAAAGCGGTTTCTTTGAAAACGTGAGTATAGAATATGACCAGAAACATACTGTTGTACGCATGCGACAGGTGAATAGGCAAATGCTGCAACTGTTTACCGAAGCTGAAGCTCTAGAGCGTGCTGAGAGACTGGCAAACTCGGGCAGAGCAACTATAGTGACCAACAAAAATGGTAGTATAGAGGCAGATATGCCTGAAGATGACGCAACCTATCATGTAACCATTAAACAAAACGAAGAACGCTATTTTGATACCTCCTGCGGCTGTAACGAGAAATCGCATCCGTTGTGTATGCACAAGGCTGCATTGTTTTTGCAAGTGCTACGTGCGCATGGCGCACAGCACTTCCAGTCGGTGCAAAACTGGGATGTACAAAAGAATAAACTGCTGGAGCAATATGGCTACTCACTGAAGGACGATCTTAAAGGTAAGTTTGAGTTTACATATGAAAACAACAAGCCTTTCCTTAGGGTACTGGACTCTTCTATAAAAAAAGTAGATAGTAAACCAACAGCCAAAGAACAGTTGACTACTGCTGTGGTAACAGCTACTTCTGCAGTAGCAATACCAAAAGAAGAACTGAGATTGGGTGTGGTCGTAGATACAAATATCAGCTCTTTCCCTTTTGTGGAAGTGATACTAATAGCTAGTCTGGCTAGTGAAGATGGCAGATCACTGACAGGCAACATAGAAAAGCTAGAACTCAGCCAATATGTAAACCCGACTAGGTTTATGACAGAAGACCGGGACCTTCTTCCTGTAGTGCGTAAGTTTCTGCCCGAAGAACTGCTGAAATATTTGAAAAAAACTTTGCCTTTCGGCGACTTTTTGCACGACTATGAAAGTGTTCTAAAAGATATACCACAAAATGAGGTGCGAGAGCAGGCTTGGGAATACTTGCTGCCAAAGTACCAAAAACTAGCAGACCGCTATTCTGCCCACCCTTTTCTATACCTTAAAAAGAAAGGTAAACCTCTGTCGTCAAAATCATTAGAGCCAGTATCTTTTTCTGGCAGAGCTGCTCATCCCCAACTTGTGGCTCAGAAAGTGGGCAAGAAATACAAAGTGTATCTGGAGTGGAATATCGACTCTAAGGCAATTCCACATAAAAGTGTAGAAATAGTAAATGCTGCTATGCTATTGCACGACAATTGCGTGTATGCTCTAGGTAGTATACAGGAGGTGCAACTGGCAGAACAACTTCTACCTGATGGGGTTTTGGCCATAGATTCAAACAAATGGGAATCATTTCTGAGCGAAAAGCTAATGAAGTGGAGCAATTTAGTGCATGTACACTTTTCTGAAGAGCTGGTAGAACATATTCTTCAGTCCAAGCCTGGATATAGAGTTTACCTTTACGAGCGTGAGCAAACGTTGGTATTGCAGCCAATGTATTTGTACGGTAATCTGGAAATAAAACCGGGCTACTTTGGGGATGTAATACAACCGCAGAACGGCATAGTAACGATAATGAAGCGCAATGAAGTAGCAGAACAAGAATTTCTAGACTTGTTAATGACATTGCATACAGACATACAACACAACAAAAGAGAAGGTTTCTTTCACCTACCTGGTACATCGGTTCTTGCCAATAATTGGTTTTTCAGGTTTAACGAACTAATGCGCGAACACGGTGTGGAAATGATGGGTTTTGAGGGGCTCAAAAATCTGCGTGTGAATGTTCACAAACCGCAAACACAGATACAGGTAAGTAGTGGTATAGACTGGTTTGATGCATCGGTAGAGCTTACCTTCGGAGATCAGTCGGTATCAATAATAGAGGTTAAAAAAGCATTGGCGCAACGTCAGAACTTTGTTCGACTGGGAGATGGCTCAATAGGGCTATTGCCAGATGAATGGCTCAAAAAGTATGGGTTGCTCTTGAAAATGGGAGAAACAAAGGGAAACAAAGTACGTTTGAAGAAATTTCACTTCAGTGTGCTAGACGAATTGTTGTCAGAGATAGACGAAGACACCCTACATGAAGAACTAGAACTTAAAAGAGAAAAGCTAGAGAACATTCTTAGCACTGATTATAGTCTTGTAGTGCCACCAGAACATCTGGCAGCCACGCTACGGCCCTATCAGTTGGCTGGTTTTCAGTGGCTCATTTTCCTGAATGAGGCTGGCTGGGGGGGTATTCTAGCAGATGATATGGGTTTGGGTAAGACCGTTCAAACTTTAGCATACTTTCAACATTACAAAAACCTGCATCCCGATGCTACCTTCCTAGTTGTTTGCCCTACCACATTGATGTATAACTGGGAAAACGAGATAAAAAAGTTTACCCCGGAGCTAACGCATGTGATACATCATGGACCTAAAAGAAATCCTTCGCCTTTATCTTACAAAGGCACGGACGTTATTATAACCACATATGGGACAATGCGAAGTGATATAAAAGGGCTTCGTGATATTGAGTTTGACTATGTGGTGCTTGACGAATCGCAATCTATAAAAAACCCACAATCACAGGTGGCCAAAGCATCATTGCTTCTCAACTGTAAAAACAGACTGGCGCTGAGTGGTACACCTGTTCAGAATAATACATTTGACCTATATGCCCAAATGAACTTCCTGAACCCAGGCATGCTAGGTAGTCGAGAGTTTTTTATGAGTGAGTTTGCCACGCCCATAGATAAGTTTATGGAAGATGAGGTGAAACAACAATTGCGCAAGTTAACCCGCCCATTCTTGCTTCGCCGCACTAAAGAACAAGTAGCCAAAGACCTACCTGAAAAAACAGAAACAATACTATACTGCGAAATGGGCACAGAGCAACGTAAAATATACGATGCCTATCGCAATACCTACAGGTCTCAGATATTGGGTATGATAGAAGAGCGAGGTATGGAGCGCTCACAAATGCACATATTGCAAGGGCTGACCCGCCTCAGACAAATATGCGACTCGCCGGCCATACTGAACGAAGAAGAACGTTTTCACAACTACTCGGTAAAGCTGGATGAGCTGAGCAGAGAAATAACTGAAAATGTCGGTGATCATAAGGTCCTAATCTTCTCACAGTTTTTGGGAATGCTGGCACTTATCAAAGAAAAACTGAACAAAGAAGATATAAGCCATGTCTACTTTGATGGAAGCAGCACATCGGCAGAGAGAGAGCGTGCAATTCAAGAGTTTCAGAACAACCCAGATTGTAGGGTGTTTTTAATTTCGCTCAAAGCTGGTGGTATTGGCCTTAACCTTACCGCTGCAGACTATGTATACATTGTAGATCCATGGTGGAACCCTGCGGTGGAACAACAAGCAATAGACAGGACACACCGTATAGGGCAGACCAAAAATATTTTTGCATACAGGCTTATTTGTAAAGACACACTAGAAGAAAAAATGCTGCAACTGCAAGAACGCAAACGTAACCTTGCAAATGAACTTGTGAGCGATGACAATGCGTTTATGAAGCGATTGACAAAGGACGATATCGCCTTCCTGTTCAGTTAAGCAACTCTAAAGAAATGGAACTGTATTGAATGTGTAAAATGCTGAAAACATTGTACTTACATGCCTGTAGTTTGTTTCTGATCATAATCAGGTTAATGCCAGACAATAAATTACTGTCTGGTATTAAAATATTGTACTTTTACATGACCATTATTCATCCTTTATGAAAACGTTTTTTATTTCCTTTTGTGCTGTCTTAGCACATTATACTGTTTGCCTCGGGCAAAGTGCGACCACAAATTTACTTGCACAAAGCCCTGATGGTAAAACAGTGAAGTTGGTGTGGTTTATGAATAGTATACCTTCAGACTTTACTGGATTTGACATCAAACGCAAAGATGGAATAGGTGATTGGGTGAAACTGAACACAGAACCATTGCTACCCGGAATAGCTTTAAAGAAGTCGCTTACCATATTTGAAAAAGACAATACCGAAGCTACTAGAATTCAGAACAAACTAAAGGACTTGATTAAGATTGGAAAACTAAAGGAATATGACTATCAAAGTTTCTTAAGTAAGTGGAAGCAGAGCGATAAGGATATCATGGATATCATATACATGGCAGGTCAAGATTTTGACATTTCGGTCATGTGTGGTTTTGGGTACGTCGACCATACTCTTTCACAAAAAACCGACTATGAGTACGCTGTTTTTTCGCATGCAAATGATATGATGTTAGCTAGTGTGACGTGGAATTATGGTGAAATACCTGATTTGAATGTGATAAAAGAAATAACTTCACAGGCTGGAAATGGGAAAAAAGGCATAAAAATCATTTGGGCTGCAGATGAAAAAAAAGTAAAAAGCAATTACGTTGCTGGCTTCAACATTTATAAAAAAGGTATCAGGCTTAACGAAAGTCCAATAGTTAGCATTGATGCTGCACATTTATCTGACTATTTCTGGAATGATGCCTCTGCTAATGCGTTTACTGCCGATCAATATAGTATCAGTGCACAAACACTTTTTGGTATAGAAGGTATAATAAAGTCTTATACTTACGAACCGTCTCAACACCCTGAGGAGTACAAAAAAGCCGTTGTTACAAGTGTTTTATCATCAGGATACTACTTTAAAGATGGCATAACTATAAATTGGTCCTTTCCTCTAGAAGAAGAGCATTACTTGAAAGGCTTTTATGTAGAGAAAGACAATATGCCTGATGGATATAAACGTGTATCTGAATTACTATCACCTTCTACAAGAACTTTTATAGACAAAACAGGATCGTCGGTCAGTAGCAAAATAAGAATGCGTGTCGTCGCTCTATATCATGATCGCACTTCTGTATCTGGAGTTGAAATGCTGTATAGTTACTTTCCGATGATAGACCCACCTAAACCACTTAATATACAAGTTGTTGGCGGCATCGAACATAAAAATTTTGTTATGCGTTTAAAATGGGATAGCATAATGAATGGAGATGTGGTCACAAAACGTTACAAGGTATATTCATATAACCCAACGTCTCGCCGCTATTATGTACTTGCAGACACCTTGCCCGTTGGTACTACGTCTTTTACACATATAGCCGAATCAGGTCTTGCGGCTGACTATCATTTTTTTGTACGCGCTGTAAGCCTGAGCGGCATGGAAAGCGAACCCAGTGATACTGTCGTTGCTAAATCATTAAGTTTAGAGTTACCGGCTCCAACTTTCATCAAAAATGTAACTGACGGAAGCAAAGTATACTTGATGTGGGTTTACCCTGATGTTGCGGATTTGCTAGGCTACAGGTTGTATGCAGATGGAGTATTGATAGCAGATGAAAACATTTTGGGAAAGACAGTTAAAGCACATATTATAGAAAGTGTGGAGCCTGGCACCACTACCACGTACAGTCTTTGTGCAATAACTATTCGGGGTATAACGGGTCCAAACTCTTCTCCTGCTGTAGTAACTATTCCAGCAAAAAACAAGCGAAGGTGATCCTTATTGAGATCCGCGTGAAGTAATTATTAGCAAATAATAATTGTTTACTTCACTACTCCTCGACGCGGGATTAAGAAATGGAATTGTTAATTCACTAACCTTGAAGTATACCCCTTGTTTAATGATGCTAAAATGATAACTCTGTTCTTTGAGGCTTTTATAGCCTTTATTCATAGTTAGCACATACTTTCTGTTAAGTGCTACCGAAGTATCGGTACCGGGTATTGGGCCATTCGCATAAAAATGCAACGCATTTAATGGATCTTCTGGTTTGTATATAATTACCGTTGCTGGGTCTATATTCGCATGGTGCATAAACCTGCCCAGTTGAGACCCCACCTGGTATCCTAAAAGTGGATAGTAAAACCAATTGGTAAGAAACAGATTAACAATAATTATTGCTACTGATGGCAACCACAATAGGCTAGACTTTTTGAACTTACCGCTGAATGCAAGGTATAGCCAACCTACTAAACAAAATGCCCATAGCAAAGTTACGATAGTGCCTGCAGGGAAAACGATTATAATTAGAATACCGACAGCAATAAGCAACAAAAATGAAAACACTGTGTGTGCTGAAACCATAAAGCTCAAAAGCGCTGGGTAACTTCCTTCTACAACCATTTTATACAAAAGATTTGCAGTAAGGATTGCTGCAAGAGGAAAAACCACAAAAATGTAGTGTGGTAGCTGATAAGCCGAAGAACCCAAAGTGAGGTATGCCAATATAAAACCTCCATACGTTATCAACTCCTGACCGGCTGCCAGACGTAAACGTTGACTGATAAGTGCAGTAGTGCTTATGACGAGAGCGGTAAGAAACAAAAATATCCAAGGCAAAAACGACCACAGCATATTGAGTAAAAGAAAGTCAAGTTTTGCGCCGTTATTCCACGGGCTCTCGCCTGTTAGCCTACCAAAGCTTTGTGACCAATAAAAAAAACGCAAACCAGAAACACCAGTAGTTCCGTTAATTACTTTTTGAGGTTGGAGGTCGAATTGCTGATAAAGACCAATACTCATTGGAATGAGCATTATGGCAATAACTACGAGTGCAGGTATAAATGCCGGAGTTAGAAAGTTTTGCCATTGACGACGAAAAATCCAATCAGTGACAAAACAAAACCCGGGAACCATAAGAGCAACAGGACCCTTGGTCATCATACCGCAGGCAATTGCTGCGCTACCCAATAATAGGTACGGCACCTTTCGGCTAACAACCCACTCCTGAATGAGCCAAATCGATGAGATAACACAACTCATGAGAATGGTATCACAACGGACGTCGTTGGTAATAAGGAACAAGCCCTGACATGTACCAAGAATAAGAGCAGCCATTCTGCCTGTAATGTCATTGTATAATAACCTGCCCAACCGCCAAGTTGCAAATAGAGACCACAATGCAAATAAAAGGGATGGTAGCTTATATGCAAAATTGCCCACACCAAAGCAGCGCATAGATATGGCACTTAGCCAAAAATGCAATGGTGGCTTATCGAGGTAGTCTACGCCTCGGTCGAATATTTGAAGATAGCTACCACTTTCCATCATTTCCCGGCTGATCTCGGCATATTGAGATGCGTCAACATCCATAGTGTCTACCCTCACAGCAGAGATGTAAATAATGGCTATAATTATAAATATCCAGAATGGAATTTTAGGCATAATCGTCTTGTGTGCAAAGCTATGCAGTACCGCTGAATTTTTTTTAGTGTTAGTACATCAATTATGAACCTGTTGTTGGCGATAAGGTATAAAACAAATGAACCTTATGCTGTTTTAAACGAATAAACCGCAACTCACGTTGCGGTTTATTTGTTTGTAGTATAAACCATCTTTATTTATTGTCCGTCTAGTGGTTTCTCTATTTCTGCTACTGTAGGCGCATGATTAATGTCGAAAACTATTTTCTTTTCTGTTTCGTTATATTCAGCAGCTACAGTATCTCCCGACTTTATTCTGTGGTTTAATATTTCTTCTGCTAGCGGATCTTCTAAGTATTTCTGTATAGCCCTGTGCAGCGGACGAGCACCGAATTGCTGGTCGTATCCTTTTTCGGCTATGAACTTTTTTGCACTATCCGTTAATTGCAATGTAAAGCCCAAAGCATTTAGGCGTTTCAGAACATCTTTCATGATAATATCAATGATCTGAGCGATATTAGATTCGTCTAGCGAGTTGAAAATAACGACATCATCAATACGATTCAGAAACTCAGGAGAAAATGTGCGTTTCAGTGCTTTTTCTATGACTCCTCGGCTCGTTTCTTCTGTACTTGTTGTTTTAGCTGTTGTGGCAAAACCAACCCCTGTACCAAAGTCTTTGAGCTGACGAGCACCAATGTTGGACGTCATGATGATAAGTGTATTCTTAAAATCTACTTTTCTGCCCAGTCCATCGGTAAGCTGACCGTCGTCTAACACCTGCAACATGATATTGAAGATATCTGGGTGAGCCTTTTCTATTTCATCGAGCAAAACAACAGAGTATGGTTTCCGTCTTACTTTTTCGGTAAGCTGTCCACCTTCTTCGTATCCCACATAACCAGGAGGAGCACCTATCAGACGGCTAAGCGAGAACTTTTCCATGTATTCACTCATGTCTACCCTTATCAGAGCATCTTCCCCATCAAACATGTAACGAGCTAATGCTCTAGCTAATTCGGTTTTACCTACGCCAGTAGGACCTAAAAAAATGAAAGACCCGATTGGTTTTCGAGGATCTTTAAGACCTACTCTGTTCCGTTGAATAGCTTTCACTATTTTGTTTATTGCATCATCCTGTCCCACAACAGCACCCTGCAAGTCGTCGCCCATTCTGCGCAACTTGTTACTTTCTGCTTCTACCATCCTCATAACAGGAATGCCAGTCATCATGCTTATTACCTCAGCTATGGCTTCTTCATTGATTGGGAACCGTTTGTGCTTTGCTTCTTCCTCCCACTCGGCTTTGGCGCGCTCTAGCTCTTCACCCAATCTTTTCTCTCGATCCCGCAGTGCAGCAGCTTCTTCAAATCGTTGACTTTTTACGACTTTATTTTTCTCTTGTTTTATATCTTCTATTTGTTTCTCCAAATCCAATATGCTCTGTGGCACATTAATATTCTTAAGGTGAACCCTTGCTCCTGCTTCGTCCATCACATCAATGGCTTTGTCAGGCAGCAACCTATCAGTCATGTATCTATCACTAAGTTTTACACAAGCTTCTATAGACTCAGCATCATATATTACATTGTGAAAGTCTTCGTATTTAGAGCGTATATTATTCAGTATAATTATCGTTTCTTCAACGCTTGGTGGTTCAATTAGTACTTTCTGAAAACGTCGGTCGAGAGCACCATCCTTCTCTATGTACATGCGATATTCGTCTAGTGTTGACGCACCAATGCATTGGAGATCGCCGCGAGCAAGTGCTGGTTTAAAGATGTTAGACGCATCGAGCGAACCTGACGCGCCACCAGCACCAACGATTGTATGAATCTCGTCGATAAATAGAATGACATCCCTGTTTTTTTCCAGTTCGTTCATTATGGCTTTCATACGTTCTTCAAACTGGCCACGGTATTTAGTACCAGCTACAAGTGCGGCAAGGTCCAAACTGATTACTCGTTTGTCGAATAGCACTCTGGATACTTTCCTTTGTACAATACGTAATGCCAATCCTTCTACTATTGCCGTTTTACCCACGCCAGGCTCTCCTATAAGTATGGGATTGTTCTTTTTACGTCTAGACAATATCTGCGATACCCGTTCTATTTCTTCTTCTCTCCCTACTATTGGGTCAAGATTGCCCAACTCTGCAAATTTGGTTATATCTCTTCCGAAATTGTCAAGTACAGGTGTTTTAGATTTTGTGTTGCCGGTAGCTGGTTTGCGCTGCTGGTATTGTTGTTTACGCTCTTCATCGTCTTCAAAATCTTCTGAACCTGGATCGTTGTAGTCGCTTGTTGGGCTACCACCTTGCAAAATGCTTAGTTCTCCTTTAAAACGTTCATAATCTACATCCAGATTACCTAAAATCTGAGTTGCTACATTTTCTTTGTTTTTAAGAATAGATAGCATGAGATGCTCTGTTTCTACTGTAGTACTTTTGAGAGCTTTAGCCTCTAGTACGGTGATGCGTATTACCTTTTCGGCTTGCTTAGTAAGCGGCAAACTGTTAATATTAAGTAAGGGTTTACTGTTTTTGTCTTTGATAGCACTTTCTAGTTCTTTTCGAAGCTCGAAAAGATCGACCTGCATACTTTGTAGGACCTTTAGCGCCATGCCGTCGCCCTCACGAATGAGACCAAGCAACAAGTGCTCTGTACCTATAAAATCATTACCGAGCCTCAGTGCTTCCTCCCTGCTATACGAAATGATCTCTTTGACTTTTGGCGAGAAATTTGAATCCATGAATAGTCCTGATTTTTGAATAAAGTTAGTGATTAAATAAGAACTGAAGTATTGCCAATTGTTATAGACACATCGTTTATAGTATGTATTTTGGCATATTAACTTTGCCTTCACACTACTAGCAAAAAAAATGCGGTAAATATGCAGGATTGTTTATTTTTAAGATGAACATCCCTTATCAACACCTACGCTGTGACAACCTCTCCTTTGAAGCACTTACGATACAAAGTGGTCTTTTGGTTGGTTGTTGCTATTAGATTCTTTAACAACAGTAAAACTGCAGCATAATGGACTTCAAAATTGATACCAGAGACACCTTTTCGGTTATTACTCCCGAAACAGAAACGATAACAGCAAATATGACAGAGGATTTACGCGCAACTTTTGAGAAAATGAGACAAAGCGGCAGTCAGAACTTTATTGTTGACTTTCATAATTGTACAACTATAGAAGAGAATGCAAAGCAAAGCTTGGTAGAAATGCATGAAGAATGTTACTCAATGGGAAGATCTTTGGTGTTTACTGGCGTAAAAGGGAAAGTGTTGGCATCGTTAAAAGAAAGTGAAACAGATACTCTACTGAACGTAACACCTAAAATGATAGAAGCCATCGATATTATTAGTATGGAAATACTAGAACGAGACTTGTATGGCGAAGAAAGTTAGCCTATCCGCTTGTAGCTGGTTTTTGCGTAATTTGCATTTTTAAATTAAATAACAGCCGCTAGCCATAATTTTATAGTCTACATTTTGCTGTGCGCTAGTGTGAAAGTGCAATATGAACCGGACATTGATAATGATAAGGCATGCAAAATCCAGCTGGGCTAACCCTGCTCAAAGCGATTTTGAGCGACCTCTAAATGAGCGAGGCAAGAAAGATGCGCCAGAGATGGGCGCACGCCTTAAAAAAGCTGGTCTTATACCCCAGCTGATAATTGCAAGCACGGCAGTAAGAACAAAAGAAACCGCTACTTACATTGCCAAACAATTGGGCTATGATGTAGCTTTGATACGTTGGGAGGACAAATTGTACCATTGTTTACCATCAGCGCTAGAAGAAGTCCTTTATGGTGTGAAAAACAGCATAAAATCAGTATTAATTGTAGCTCATAATCCGGGAATAACTGAGTTCGTTAATCAGCTTTCTCCCAACTTTTTTACCAATAATATGCCTACGTGCGGTGTTGTTGCCGCTTCGTTCGAGGCTGAAAAATGGGAAGATTTCCCCGTATCGAAAAGAAAAGTAATAATATTTGATTATCCTAAAAATGAACATGACTCCTAATAAAACCACCGTACAGGTTACTGTTATTCTTGAAAAGCTTTTTGAGGAACATTTTGAGACAGCGCCTGAATCAATAGAAGCACTTGCCGTATCTGGTTCAGACAGAAGATATTATCGTCTAACCGCTGGAAAGGTGACAGCTATAGGTACCTACAACACCAATATAGCTGAAAACAACACTTTTTTTTATTTCACTGAACTGCTGCGCAAACATCAGGTAAACGTGCCGGAGATCTTTGCCATAAACAAAGACCGAAGAGCTTACCTGCAGCAGGACCTTGGCAATACTTCTCTGTTCGACTTGATTACAAAAGATGGTTTTACAGAAGCCAATCGTAAACTTTACCACAAATCGCTAACACAACTAGCCAAACTACAATGGGTAGCCGGCAGAGAAGCTGACTACAAACAATGTTTTGCTTCAAAACAGTTTGATGAAAAGGCAATCATGTCTGATCTTTTGTACTTCAAGTACTATTTTGCTGACTTACAAAACATACCCTATGACCGATCGTTGCTGATAAGCGAAATGGAATTGCTCAGCAAAGACTTGGGTAGAGTGCAACCACAAACTCTTATGTTTCGCGATTTTCAAAGTAGAAATATAATGGTGTATGATGGCAAAATTTACTTCATCGACTATCAGGGTTGTATGCAAGGGCCTCCGCAATATGATTTGGCATCTCTGCTCTGGCAAGCTAAAGCCCAGCTACCAGAAGCTTGGAAAGAAGACTTGCTCAATGGCTACATCAGCAGTCTTGCCGACCTTCACGTGCCTAGAATGGATGAAATTCACTTCAGACGGGGTTATGTACAGTTTGTATTAGTTCGCTTATTGCAAGTGCTGGGGTCTTATGGATTCAGGGGATTACTGCAACACAAAGCTCACTTTTTGACTAGCATTGGCCCAGCCTTAAAAAATCTTGACTCTTTTTTGTCTAACCATCCTCAGACACCGGCCTACCCGGAATTGCGTTCGCTACTAGAAAAAGTATCGTCGAAAGAGATGCAAGACAAGTATGCAACAGTGGGTGCAGAAAAAGAACCTAGACTAGAAGTGCATATATGCAGCTTTTCATACAAGGGGGGTGTTCCTAAAACAGCAAGCCCTCATGGTGGAGGATTCGTTTTTGACTGTCGTGGAATACTGAACCCGGGAAGATATGCGGCATACAAACATCTTACTGGCAACGAAGAATTAGTACGTCAATTCTTGGAGCGAGAAACCAAAATGCCCGACTTCATGAATCATGTTTACGCTTTGGTAGCAATTAATGTCGAAGACTATATTGCGAGAGGTTTTGAGCAGCTCAGCGTTTCCTTTGGTTGCACAGGTGGTCAACATAGGTCTGTATACGCTGCCAATCAGCTGGCCACACACCTCAAAACCCGGTACAACATTAATGTTACTGTTTCCCACTTAAACGAAAAAAAATGGGTCTTCAGCGACGATACTACCGATTAAATGTTTCCATGTTTTTTTAAGCATCACCCACTGAACAAACACAGTGGGTGCTTTTATTTGGGCTAATACTTATTATCAGTATCCTCACTATTAGTATCAGTATTTACAATTCTGGGTACGGTATTATTTCAGTATTTTTGTGGCAAATAACACAATCATGCTAAAAACAGGAAACACAATAGTGAGCATATATACTGAGATGACGCCCAACCCTGAAACTATGAAGTTTGTAGCTAACAAACTTCTTTACCCAGGAAAAAGCATAGATTTTCCTGATGAGTCTGCAGCTGGTCCTTCTCCTTTGGCAAAAGAACTATTTGCATTTCCTTTTATAAGAAGCGTATTTATTGCCAGCAATTTTGTGACGCTCTCTAAAACAGCTGAAACTAACTGGGATGATGTAATCCCGTCTGTTAGACAGTTTTTGAAAGAATATTTGGAAGAAGGCAAAGCTGTAATAAACGAAGACCAAATTGTAGCGCCTAAAGAAAGTAATATAGCAAGTGCTGATGATACTGATGTTGTGGTGCGCATTAAAGAATTATTGGAAAACTATGTGAAACCAGCCGTAGAAATGGATGGTGGCGCTATTAGCTTCAAAGGTTTTGACAATGGTACTGTAAAGTTGATGTTGCAAGGTTCTTGTTCTGGTTGTCCATCGTCGATGATAACTTTAAAAACAGGAATTGAAGGCATGATGAAGCGCATGATACCAGAAGTAAAAGAAGTAGTTGCAGAAGCAGAATAATACATCTTCTTATAGCATTTTAAACGGCGACCAATGGTCGCCGTTTGCATAAATGGTATATAAGCCGAAAAAGTGCTAATTTTATATTTCATTTTATCTGTAAACAAACCCGTTAAAAGTTATTGGTAAAGGGTATTTACTGCAGCATATAAAGCAGGTCTACCACACACTGATTGAAAAACAGCAATGAACATTCAAAACAATTACGTAGCCATAATGGCCGGAGGTATAGGCAGCAGATTTTGGCCTGAGAGTCGTACGAACCTTCCTAAACAATTCTTGGACCTTTTAGGTACCGGCAAGTCCCTAATACAATGGACGTACAACCGATTTAAACATATATGCCCAAAGGAAAACATCTACTTCATTACTAATGAGCAGTATATGGATACACTCCGAGAGCAAATTCCCGAAATAAATGATGCCAACATAATAAGTGAACCATCCAGAAAGAATACAGCTCCTTGCGCGGCCTATTTTGCACATAAAATAATGGCTCTAAATCCAGATGCGAACATTATCATGTCGCCCGCAGACCACCTTATTATGGACGAACACGCCTTTGAGCGCAGTGCCCATGAGGCTCTGGAATTTGTATCTAAACACAAATCATTACTAACGCTTGGTATCAAACCAACGCGCCCTGATACTGGATACGGATACATACAGTATGACGTAGAGCAGGAAATAGACAAGATCTATCGGGTGAAAACCTTTACCGAAAAACCTCCTTTGGAATTGGCAAGAACATTCCTTAAAAGTGGTGATTTTCTTTGGAACTCGGGAATATTTGTATGGAACGTGCAAACCATAATGGAGGCTCTTAAAAACTACCTGCCTGAGATGCACGAAGTGTTTCTGCAGGCCACAGAGCAGTACAATACTCCTGCTGAGCACGATGCCATTGTGCGCCTATATCCGCACTGTACCAACATATCTATTGACTATGGAATAATGGAAAAGGCTCGAAACGTTTATGTAATCCCTGCTTACTTCGGTTGGTGCGACCTTGGTACATGGGAGTCAGCATATGACAATTGTGAAAAAGACTACTTGGGCAACGCAGTGCTTGGAAAAAATGTGATGGTAATAGACGCCACCGAATGTATGGTAAAGGCCCCTAATGATAAACTAGTAGTGCTACAGGGGTTAGAAAAATTTATAGTTATTGACACTCCTGATGTACTATTGATATGTGAGCGTAACAGAGAACAGCAAATAAAGGAGTATGTGGCAGAAGTGAAACGGAATATGGGAGATAAGTATCTCTAGAAATCGACTATACATTCCTTTTAAATAACCGTCGGTTAGCTGAATTAGCTAACCGACTTTTTAATGTCTACTACTCTTACTTGAAGACGGGTATTACCGTTGTGTTCGTTTTCTTCTATGTTATAAACCATGTCAAACGGTCCGTTTCTTACTAGTTCATACTTATCTCCTAAACCAAAACCGATACCTTCAATAATAGCACCGTTGCGCTGGTGCGCTACAATTCTTAAGTGCTGGTCTTTTACTACGATAGAAGAACCCTGATAATCGTAAAGACCCTTGGTAAGAAACACAGGTTTCATATTTGCTGGCCCAAATGGTTCAAATTGCCTTAAAAGATTAAAGAACGCTGGCTTAACCAACGTCAAGGGTATCTCTGCGTCGATTTCTATTTCGGGAATTTGTTGCTCCGCAGTAATTTTTGTTGACACAGCTTGTTCAAACCTTTCAATAAACTCATCAACTTTAGTTTCATCGAGCGTCATACCTGCGGCAAAGAAATGGCCTCCATAATTTTCCAAAATATCTCTGCACTCATGTATGGCCTCATAAATATTGAACCCTGATACCGACCTAGCTGAACCAGTAGCTTTGCCGTTTGCAGATGTAAGTACAATAGTAGGTCGGTAATAATGGTCTATAAGGCGAGATGCTACAATGCCCACTACTCCTTTGTGCCAATGGGATCTGAATAGCACTGTGGATTTTTTCAGCCTGGCGTTTTTGTCATCATTCAATATTGCCAGCGCTTCTTCGGTTATGCTTTTATCTACTTCTTTTCGATCATCATTGTCAGAGTGAAGTGCAGCTGCAAGGCCAGGAACTTTATCTGGGTCACACTCAATAAAAAATTCGACAGCTTTTCTTGCATCGTCCATGCGACCAGCCGCGTTAACTCTAGGTCCAATTACAAAAACCAAATCTGATATACACAAAGATCGTTGTACTCCGCCCAACTCCTTGAGTGTAGCAATAGCCAAACATGGACATTCATTGATTTGTTTTACACCATAATGCGCCAGTATTCTATTTTCTCCATCTATAGGCACAATGTCTGCGGCGATACTGGTAGCAACAAGATCGAGATATGTATAGACGTTTTCAAGTGGCAGCTTCCAATGTATGGCAAGTGCTGTTACTAGCTTAAACCCAATGCCACATCCACTCAATTCTTTGAAAGGATAGGGGCAGTCTTTCTGTTTAGGGTTGAGGATAGCAAATGCAGGTGGCAAATGTGCATCGGGTAAGTGGTGATCGCATACTATAACCTCTATGCCCAACGACTGAGCATAAGTAATCATCTCCATTGATTTTATTCCACAATCCAATGTTATCATCAACGTATATCCGTTGGCATGTGCATAGTCGATACCTTGTCTGGATATACCATATCCCTCGCGATAGCGATGCGGAATATAATAGGCTAATTCACCATTGTAATTTTTTCGAAGGAAGCTGTAGACAAGCGATACCGCAGTAGTGCCATCAACGTCGTAATCACCATATACCAATATCCGCTCGTGCCATTCTATAGCCTCTGTAATGCGCTCTACAGCCTTTTTCATTCCTTTCATTAAGAATGGGTCGTGTAGGTGGGCGAGCTCAGGACGAAAAAATAGCCTGGCGCTCTCATAGTCTTTTATCCCGCGCACCGCCAACAACCTGCATATAGCCGGTTGCACCTGCAACTCATTATATAGCTTGTCGACTACTGCTTCATCTGCGACCTTAACTGTCCATCTCTTATCAAGCTTCATTCCCAAAATCCAATTGTTGTATTGCTTCGTGATATGCTGTGAGCCAAGTACTCAGCGTATCGCAAAAGCTACTTTTTTCAACATTAGCAAAAAAATCACCTTCGCTCATTATTTGCTCCAAAAGGCTATCCTGTGCTTGTATACACTGAATAGCTGTGTTGTATGGTATGTGGCTAAAAGAGACCATTTCGTATACCGAAATGAATCTTTCTGGATAGCGAGTACCAAGTTCTTTTTCTATTTTTTTGCGTTCCAAAAAACGAGGGTCAGCTACTTTATCCCTCATTTCTATAAAGTTAGCCAATGCTAATGCTCCAACTGCGTCGCCATTGGGTTTACGTAGGCGCTGGTACTCAGGCAAAATAGTTGCCCAGTCTATTGCACCCTTTTGTGCTGCTTCGTCAAGCAACCCTGCCAGCACTGTGCAATCTTCAAAACCAGCATTCATGCCCTGTCCATAAAATGGTACGATGGCGTGTGCTGCATCTCCTATAATCGCACTCTTATCTTGATAATGCCACGGGAAAATGTGGGTGGTAACCAATGAAGATGTGGGATTTGTAAAAAAATCTTCGATAAGCCCTGGCATCATAGCTTTTGCATCAGCAAACTGTGTATCGAAAAGTTGATGGACATCTTGCTCTGTGTTAAGTTTGCCGAACGCCACGTCTCCCTCATACGGCATAAACAAAGTGCAAGTGAATGTTCCATCTGTGTTAGGGAGTGCTATCATCATATACTTGCCTCTTGGCCAAATATGTAATGCTTCTTTTTCCATCTGCCAATTGCCTGATGCATCTGGTACAATAGTTAGTTCTTTGTATCCATATTCAAGATAATGCTGATCGCAATTTACCCTATTCATATGTGTGTAACTATTTCGTAGTGCAGAAAAAGCACCATCTGCACCAAATAGTATATCTGCTTGAACAGTTTTTTCTTCGTCGCCATGCACCATATGTATAGTATTGGTGGGTACATCTACATGGGTGCAGCGATGATTGAAATGTATGTTTGCGCCAGATGACTCGGCAAGAGAAATCAATTTTTTATTTAGATCACCACGGCTAACAGAGTATATAGCCTCATTGTTTCTACTGTAGGGCTGAAAAGCTGTTTGTCCGTCTGCCTGATGTAGATAGCGACCATACATAGGAATGGCTATGGGTGCAATTTCTGACCGCAAACCAGCAAGATCTAATGCCTTCCAACCACGAGCACTCATTGCTAGATTAATAGACTTGCCCGCATAAGCAGACGCAAGACGCATATCTTGACGGCGCTCATAAACAGATACTTCATAACCGCGCTTACGCAGAATTATTGCAAGGAGAGCACCTACCAGACCTGCTCCTTGTATTGTAACATTACGTGACATAAAATAAACTATAAAATTCGATTAAAAAATAAAACTGGTATTCCCGCAGGGATTACCATAAATATATTACTGTGCGTTTTTTAACAAAATGGTGTCCGCAATCAGTACAAGTGGCAATGTAAGCATAATTGTGGCAACCAACAATGATTATCATTAGGCTTTAGTAAGCAATATCTTTAGTCTATATAAGTATAAGTGCAATAAATCATGGGGTTGAGAAAATATCCTCCCTTTCGCTGGGCTTCAGCAGCATCATAATAAATCCACTTTTTGGTGAATGGACTTCGACTATAAGTACGTGATGGCTTGCCGTAGTCACTAGTTAGACCTAGAACTTGACCATTATAGTTGATAACCTCTGGGTTTTTGGCAGATTGAAGTGACTGTCTTGTATTGCCAAAACCAGATATCCACTCCACCGATACGAATAATCCTTTGCCTACAGGTATTTTTTTCTTGCTTACATCAATTTTAACCCAAGTGTTTCCTTCAGTAGCTTGTACTATAAGGTTTGAATCTGTAATCTCGTTTTTTGGTAGTGTGTCCCACCTATATACGTGTACTCTGAAACGGGTATTAAAGTCCCCTTCGTCAGTAATGAAAACATAAATTGCATTTAGTGTTCCTCCACTCTGTGTAGTATCTGCCATAAGGCGAATTGCCGTTTCAGAACCATAGTATCGGTAGCAATCGCCAGTGTAACTCAGTTGACGTCGGTTTTTGCCTAGTGTTGCCTGTTTGGGTATGCCTTTTTTGCTGGTTATTGACACCTCTTTTAGGTTGGCTACTTTTGTTTTTAATTCTATTATTAACGAATCGCTGAGTGGGAGAATGTCTGTATTGATTTCTTTTCTTTCGTATCCCATGCACGATACCACCAAAGTGTTTAAAAAGGTGGCATCCCCACTAAAAGAGAAAAAACCATTTTCATCGCAATAAACGCCTTGGTGTTTGTCCTTTACCTCTACTACAGCAAATGGTATGCCTTTACGCTGACCATCTATTACTCTACCTGTAAAAATCCTGTACTGCGCCCTACTTGACAGAGAAAACAAAATTGTTGTTAAAAAAACCAGATACCTCATCGTGGGTCAAAATTAGAAAAGTATCGGCGAGAATCACTAAAATGCTTCGTTTCCGAAATAAATTGACCCGTATTAAAATTAAATTCAGTTTGTCGACTCTGCAGAAAGATAAACTTTCTTATCTGCGATAATTTCAGCATTGTCTTTTTTACTAAAAATTGCTTCGCTTATTGAAAAAAAGACAAAGACAATGCAAAAAAATAACCGATAAAAAATATCGGTTATTCTCTATTTATTCTGATTTCTTGAAGGAAGAAGCTATTGTCTTTTTGTTTCATCAGGATGTATACATTGTATTTGTTCCCGCTAGGTGTTATTAAACTTCCGATAATGAATTTGGATGTTGTATTCGGAGAACCATTATCCATTATCAAAAAATCTTTTGGAATATTTCGTTCGAAAAAATCCTTTAGAACAGCTTCTGCCTGGTTACGGCTGTAGATGGTTTGATTATTGTTGATAGTAACTGGAACAATGTTGTCGAAATACTTCGACATATCTTCAATACGGTTATTTTTAATAGCATTAACAACCTCTTCCATCGGAGGACGGGATGTCTGTGCTTGCACCGTAAAGAAAAACAAAGTACAACTAGTTACAAATAAAATAATTTTTTTCATGCTCTTATAAAAATAAACAACCTCACTCTTCATTATAACACTCAAACATACCTACAGCAAAAATGAAGCCAAAAATCAAAAAATGTTAAGAATCTTTGAAAAAGCAAACGATTCTTCCTAAAAAATGGATTAATTTTTTGTTTTGTGGGAATCAAATGTACGTAAAATCCAAAACCAATGAACTTTAGACACAATATTTTAAATGAAAAAAACACAGCACAAACTACTCCTTTATGCTGTGTTCCTCCTCATTTCACAAATCAAACACACACGATATATATAAACAACTGGAGACAGTCGAATTGCAATTATTAAGCTGTCAATTTGTAAGTTGGCTTTTCCAGTTGCATAAGCGTATTTTGAATGTGGCTTTTTACCACTCTACTGTGTGACAATGCAAACGTTGCACTTAGTAACGTTTTCAGGTCAGCAGACAACGGGCTTTCTAGAATCTTTAATGCTTTGTTTTTGCTGAAGTAAATCACTGCTCTCTTTTTCATAACAAACGAATTTTATTATACATACGCAAAAGCTGTGCCAAGTGGTTTTGTTGTACGAGTTGGTTACAACAAGTTAACATTACTTTGATGCAAAATCTCGAGCAGTAAATGGCGGAGAGGTGGTTATTACACTAAAACAGCTGCATTTATTAGCTAAAAGCTAATAAATGCCATCGTGTATCCTAATAGCGTTATAATGAAAACTTATAGCATTTTCCGCTCGGCAACTCATTACTCACTAGTACAAGAGTATTTACCTGTGGTTATTTACAACATCAGAAACGTATCAGCATCTTTAAGAAAGGGATAGTTTTGACGGACTTTTGTTAAGACCTCGGCATTTAGTGCTACAGTATGTACATCCTGTGAATGAGACTGTTGCCAAAGAGTCTCTCCCGATGGACCGAATACACTACTGTCGCCAGAGTAATTATTCCCTTTAGGATCTTTACCTATTCTGTTCACTCCTATTACGTAGCATTGATTTTCTATTGCGCGTGCTTGCAATAGTGTTTTCCATGCCATGCTGCGCTGTTCGGGCCAATTGGCTACATAGATGAGTACGTCATACTCCTCTCCCTGATTGCGTGACCATACAGGAAAACGAAGATCATAACAAACCATCAGATTGAAACGCCAGCCATTAACCTGTGTAATTACTCTTGATGTACCTGACGCATAGTGGTGGTCTTCACTAGCAAAGCCAAACAAATGTCTTTTATCATAGTGTGCTACTTTACCATCTGGCTGCACCCAAAGCATTCGGTTATAATATTTCCCATTGTCTTCTATTATAAGGCTCCCTGTTAGTATACATCTGTGTTGGCTTGCTATCTTCTTCATCCATCCAATAGTAGGTCCATCCATGGGCTCGGCTAGCAACTCAGGAGACATACTAAAACCTGTACTAAACATTTCAGGCAATACTACTACGTGTCGAACGGTAGTTGTCCTGGCAATAAGCTGTTGGTATTGTTCGAGATTAGTCTGCTTGTCTTCCCATACTATATCAGATTGTATGAGCGTTACGTAAATGGGTAAAGATGGCATCTTGTAAATTTTTTTATGCAATGTTTGCTGACTCAGGTAAAATTAAGAATATTGACTTTCGCTGTGGAATATTAAGTTTGGTAAAGAATAATAATTTTTTATGAGATATAGCGATGGGTCATATTTCCTACATTTGTGCATCATGAGTTTAACTAAATATTATATTCCCGTTCTGCTCGTTTTGCTACCGGCAACTGCCTCCTGCTTCGACAAAAAAAAACAAAAATTGATTGTTCCCAGCAGATGGAAAGAAGTAGTAAGAATGTCTTTAGACAGCACTATACAGCCTTTTTCTGATACTCTATTTATGACCTTTTCTGTAAATGATTCATTTTCCTATCGTCATCGAAATGGTTTCGTATATGAAGGTAGCTATACTGTAAGCGAAGATAGTATATTAGATATGGGCTACTCTAGGTATAAAGTCGTTACCAGAAAATCTAACCTACTTGTGCTTACCAATAACAAAGGAATTATTCAACTTGCTCCCGATCTCTCGGACGTGGTAAAAACAATTGTTATAAAAAAAGAAGACTCAACACGACCTATTAATAATATAGATGAAATGATAGGTAAATGGACTGTCTATAAACGCACCGCTCCGGGAACCATTGATATGTCAAGAAACATCCGGTCAGTTTATGTAACCGGGGCTTCGACAGATGGCAAACAAGGCTTCATATATAGCGGAACAGATCCAGATAATAATCCATCTTGGTTTATCAAAGAACTCGGAGGGGGCCAATCGCTTAACTGCGACGGTAAATCACCTCGTACACTTAAGGTTATCAGGTGTCAGGATGGAGAAATGATTCTAGCGGAGGAAGAAACAAAGTATTTCCTGAAGCTTTTTCAAGGTTCTGTATCTAAATAATTGGTGGAACACTGCCATTTCTATCTATGAGTTTCATTTCACTAAAAGAACTTCGAAACGGATTTGTTCACCTTTTTTATCCTGATTTATGTGAAGGGTGTTCTAACCCTTTGGTAAGTGGTGAGCATGTATTGTGCATGGGCTGCGCTACTTTGCTACCCGAAACCAATTATCACTACACCGATAACAATGAAACAGCAATGCGTTTTGCAGGTAGAGTGCCGTTTGTAAAAGCTACATCCCTAGCCTACTTCACTGAAGATGGTCTTTTGCAGCATTTATTGCATGGGCTAAAATACAGAGGACAAATACAAAATGGTAAATATCTAGGTGCAAGATTAGCCGCAACTCTAAAGCATGGAGGGTGGCTAAACGATATTGATATAGTTATTCCTGTACCACTACATCCCTCCCGATTGCATGAACGTGGTTATAACCAAAGTGCAATATTAGCTGCAGCTTTAGGAAAAAAAGTAGATACTGTTTCGCTAATACGCGTAAAGAAAACCGAAAGCCAAACAACTAAAACAAGAGCAGAACGAGCAGACAATATGATGGGGGCTTTTTTGCTTGCTGATACAACACCGCTCCTTGGCAAACACATACTAATCCTAGACGATGTTTTGACGACTGGTGCCACCATCGAAGCTTGCGCAAATGTGCTATTGGGGGCACAAAATGTAAAAATAAGCATCGCTACCATTGGTATTGCTATATCTTAAAACGTATATTTGCAGTGGTTTTTTTCGGAGGTATTTGTATTTATAGATATTTCAGTATACCTTAATACCCGATTATTAAAACTGTGCGTTCAGATTCAACGAATTTTTAACACAAGAATTATGAAGAAACATGTAATAACGGCATCATTGTTATTGTCTGCAATGACCTCTTTTGGTGCTGGTTATCAGCTCAATCTTCAGGGATTGAGGCAGGTAGCTATGGGCGGCTCAGGTGCAGCTTGGCCCTGGGATGCTTCAACTATTTTTTACAATCCTGGAGGTCTAGCAAGGCTAAAAGGTGTGCAGATATACGGCAGTACGATGTTTCTGATGCCATCGACCGCTTTTGGCAATCGCGACAACTCTGGTGTAACATCTGCTAATGAACAAAGCGTATCTCAGACTTTTACACCTTTCAATCTGTATATAGGTGGTCGCCTCAACGAAGACAGCCGTTTGGCGTTAGGATTGGGTATCTACACTCCATTTGGAGCAGGACTGAAATGGGATAATAACTGGCTAGGAAAGTACATTGTACAGTCCATTGACTTGAAAACTGTTTTTTTTCAACCGACCGTTAGCTATCGTGCCAACGAATGGCTTTCTGTGGGTGCAGGCTTTGTTTTCGGTGCTGGCAGTGTAGACTTTAGACAGGCATTACCTGTACATGGTGCTCAGGGTGCTGACATTGACGATGGTCAAGCACATTTGCATGGTACAGCTACAGGAGTAGGGTTCAACATAGGTGCGCAAATGAAACTGAGAGAAAATTTCCAAGTGGGTTTAACTTACCGCTCTCAGGTTAATATGGATGTAAGCGCTGGGTCTGCTGACTTCAGAGTTCCAACTTCTCTTAGAGATTCTTTTCCTAACACAAAGTTCAGCTCTCGTCTACCTTTGCCTGGAGTAGCAACAATAGGATTTGGCTGGAGATTAAACGATATAACGCTTCAGTTGGATTTCAACTATACAGGTTGGAATTCTTTCGACACACTTCGTTTTGATTTTGCGCAAACTACTACCTCTCTTAACAATGTGCGTGCACCACGCAAGTATCGTAACACCTTCACTCCTCGTTTTGGTATTTGCTACAAAATAAGCAACACCGTAGCCCTGATGGGCGGTGCCGCTTATGACCCTACGCCAGTAACTAATGGATCTGTTTCTCCTGATTTACCAGATGCAGACAGAGTGGTATTAAGCTGCGGTATAACGGTTAAACCTCTCCCCGGACTTACAATAATGGCTGCATTTGAAGGAGTAAACTCTGTAAAACGTCAAGGCAACTATGATCATGCAGGCTTCGGTGGAGTATACAAAACAACCGCCGCTGCGCCTGGCATAGGATTGTATTATAGTTTCTAAAAAAATTGAATAAAACGAGCAAGATGAAAAAATTATATACCATTGGTGTTGCGGCAATACTGTTTGCCTCTTGCAAGCCCAGTGCAGATGTTACAACACCTTCTACTGCTGGTGAAGCTGTCTTTACAAACTATTTGGCTGTAGGTTGTTCATACAGCTCAGGTTATGCTGACAGAAGCTTGACTGTCTCTGGTCAGTTGAATTCATACCCCCAAAGGCTATTTGAGCAATTTGAAACTATAGAAGATGGTTTTGGAGCCAATGGTCCATTTATACAACCTTTAGTTACAGGAGATAACGGATACCCTGAACCAAAATTGGTATTAGGAACCACGACTTATTGCGATGGCTCTGTTTCCTTGGCCCCTGTTACTACCACTTTGCCCCTTGATTCTAATGGCAGTTGGAAGTACATCAATCCGATAAACAACGCACAGATCAATAACATTTCTATACCTAGAATCCGAGTTGCTGATTACTTAGTATCAGGTTATGCTGGTCTCAATAAATATGCACAACGCTTTTATTATAATCCAGCTCAGCGTCCTTTAGATGAGTTGTATTCAAGAGTATATAATCTTGGACCAACTTTCTTTACGGTATGGCTTGGTGTAACTGACGTACTGGGCTATGCGGTTGCCGGTGGTCAGGGTGATGGTACTGGAAATGCATTACCTGTTACTTTAAACATTTACAATTCGAACGACATTACTCCTACTTCTGTGTTTACCAGTGCATACGATAGTATATTGAAGGCTGTGAGTAGCACTTCAGCGAAAGGTGCTCTTATAAATATACCTGATGTTAGCGCACTTCCTTACTTCAACACGGTGCCAGCAAATGGTTTATACATAGATCGTCAGAGCTATGCAGATACCCTGCAAGCGTTGTATTCTACTCTATCTTTTGACAAGGTGTTTTTGCAGGGATATAATTATTATATAATCAAAGACAATGACGATCAAACCCGTCAGGCCGTACCTGGTGAGCTAATATTGATGACCGTGCCACGCGACTCTATAAAATGTGCTGGTTGGGGTAGCACCAAACCTATTCCGAAAGAGTACGTCCTAACTACGGATGAATTGCAGAACATAAGAAACACTATCAAGAGTTTTAATGCTTATATTGAACAAGAGTGTAAATTGCGCAAGCTTGCTTATGTAGACATTAACTCTTTCATGAAAACTTTGTCAACTGGTATGGCTTACAATGGTATCACCTATTCTACTGAATATATCTCTGGTGGTGCTTTTTCGCTAGATGGCATACATCTTAATGCTCGTGGAAATGCTCTTGTGGCCAACCATATCATCAAAGCTATCAATGCATATTACAAGTCTACGATTCCACAAACTGATGCTAACAAATATCCTGGTATCAAGTTCCCATAGTGTTTTTTTAATCTTCTTATTTTTAGCCCTGCAGATTACTGTGGGGCTTTTTTTTAAGCCTTCTTTTTCTAGGTGTTCGTTTTTTCTACCTAGTACGTTGATTATGTTTCTATTTTTATCAGTTATTTTTGTGCTATCAGCCAGATACAATACATACTTGATTCGCCTATAGAATATTTGAGAGGGGTGGGGCCGCAAAGAGGCGAACTCCTCCGCTCTGAGTTAGAGATTAGCACCTTCGAAGACTTGCTGTATCACTATCCTTACAGATATGCCGACAGATCACAAATAACCAGAATAGGGTTTATTGACCCTAAAAGTGATAGTGTGCAAATTGCTGGTACACTTGTAAACATTACAGAGGATGGGGAGGGCAGAAAAAAAAGATTGATAGCTACTATATACGACGAAACAGGTAGAATAGAACTATTGTGGTTTCAGGGTGCACAGTGGATGAAAAAATCACTGAAAGAAAACACTAGATATATTGTCTATGGTAAACTAAATGTTTTTAATGGAATAATAAATATTGCTCATCCTGAAATTGAACCTTGGACTGCAGAAACTGCTATTCCCGGAAGGCAACCTGTTTACTCCACTACTGAAAAACTGAGAGTGAGAGGAATTACCAATCGTTCGTTTGCAAAACTTACACAAGCTCTATTTGAAAAAATTCAACAAACAGATGTAATTGAGGTTTTGTCGGCAGATATTCGTAATAAATACACCCTTTGTGGCAGATTTCAGGCTCTAAAATGGATACATTACCCTGACTCCGAAGAGCATGAATACATTGCCCGTCACCGAATGAAATGGGAAGAGCTATTCCTCTCACAATTGCAAATAGGCAGGTTAAGACTGCAACATACCGCACAACAAGGTTGGCACTTCAGTAAGGTGGGAGATTTGTTTAACGAGTTTTTTAATGATCATCTCCCTTTTCAATTAACTAATGCACAAAAACGGGTATTACGTGAGATAAGACAAGATACTGGCACTGGGAAACAAATGAACAGACTGCTACAAGGCGATGTAGGTAGCGGCAAAACTATTGTGGCACTTATGTCTATGCTTTTGGCGCTCGACAACGGTTTTCAGGCATGTATAATGGCTCCTACAGAGATATTGTCGCAACAACACTTTTATAGCATAGCAGAACTGCTGAGCGAGATGGGAATAGCTGTAAAGTTATTGACGGGCAATGTAAAAGGAAAGATAAGAAAAGAAATATTGCAAGAACTTGCTGATGGCTCCTTGAGAATTGTAGTGGGTACCCATGCCCTACTAGAAGATAATGTACAGTTTAAAAATCTAGGTTTGGCTGTTATAGATGAGCAGCATAGGTTTGGTGTGGGTCAGAGAGCAAGACTGTGGAAAAAAAATGAAATGCCTCCCCATATACTTGTAATGACAGCTACTCCTATTCCACGCACGCTGGCCATGACCATGTATGGCGACCTAGAAGTGTCTGTAATAGACGAGCTGCCTCCGGGCCGACAACCTATAAAAACCATTGCAAGCAAAGACAGCCACAGAACCAGAGTAATGGAGTTTTTGAGAAAGGAGGTAGACAAAGGACGACAAGCATATATCGTTTACCCTCTTATTGAAGAGTCTGAAAAAATGGATTATGAAAGTCTGATGGCTGGTTACGAACAAGTGAAAATATGGTTCAATGAAAATAAATACCGGATAGCTATGGTACATGGCAGGCAAGACGGTGATGAGCGTGAACGCAATATGCAACGATTTGTAAAAGGTGAGGCAAATGTTTTAGTTGCCACTACTGTAATTGAGGTGGGTGTTAACGTTCCTAATGCATCAGTAATGCTTATAGAAAGTGCAGAGCGCTTTGGTTTATCCCAAATGCACCAGCTAAGAGGTAGGGTGGGGCGAGGTGCTGAACAATCGTATTGTATTCTTCTTACTGGTAATAAAATATCAGAAGAAAGCTACAAACGGATTCAGATAATGGTATCTACCACCGACGGTTTCAAGATAGCTGAAGAAGACCTTGCTATGCGCGGACCCGGTGATATGTATGGTACCAAACAAAGTGGATTAATGAAATTTAAACTTGCAGATATTGTCCAAGATAGTGACATATTAGAGGAAACCAGAGTAGCAGCACTGCAATTATTATCTGACGATCCTGCACTCACAAAGCCCCAAAACCAACCTCTGCGTTATGCTTTGTCTGAGAAAAACAAACAATCACACTGGGGAAAAATCAGCTAGCAAGGATTATATAATTCCTATTATTCTAAAACCATAAGACTGGGAATGTTTCTTCCATAACCATCATAGTCAAGGCCATATCCCACAACAAATTTGTTTTCTATTTCGAAGGCTACATAGTCTGCTTTTATATCCTTGTATTGCAGCGCATCTGGTTTGGAGAGGAAAGTAGCTATTTTCACGGATGCTGGATCTCTCTGATAGATTTCAGGCATAAATGCACTTAATGTTTTGCCCGTGTCAATGATATCTTCTACTATAATTATATGCCTGTCATTCAGCCTTTCTTCCATACCTATAGCAGTTATTACGTTGCCAGTAGATGTGGTGCCTTTATATGATGCTAGTTTCACAAAAGAAATAGCTGCATCGATGGTAAGTGTGCGAAACAAATCTGCAGCAAATACAAAAGAACCATTGAGGATCGCTATTAACAATACTTGTTTGCCTTCATAGTCCTTGTTTATCATCGCACCCACTTCGGCTATCCTGCTACTTATTTCTTCTTTGCTTATAAATGGAACAAAACTTTTGTCCAATATTTTTATTCTTTCCATAGTGCTCTTTATTTCTTGACTATTATCTTTTGTCCGGCTTTAAGTTTACTAGCTTTTATCGAATTCCATTTTTCTATTTGTTCCACAGTCACGTCATTACGTTTAGCAATGGAAAAAGCTGTTTCTCCTTTTTTCACCACATGGTATTGAATACTACCTTTTCTTTGTGGTTGATCCTTCTCTATTGATTGAATAAAATCCTTTTTATCATTTCCCTTGGTAGTAATTGGTCCAGTTGCTTCTACTACAGGTGTATTTTCTTCTGATTCCTTTTTTAATTCCTCGTATGTTTTCTCGATAGCAACTTTTTTAGCATTCTCGGTTGGTGCCTCAAAAGACATCCCAAAACTTACTTCTTCTGTTTTGCTCACTGTGGTGTTTTCTAGCACTGGTATCGGCTTTTCTTTATAGTCTTCTACTATAGGTTTAGAAGTTGCAGTATTCTTTAGTTCCAAAATTGCACCAACTACAGGTTGTTCGTAAGTATTCAGCAAATTAAGTGCAGCAAGTTTTTTAAGTTGTATGCCTTCAACCTGTGAAATCATTAATAATGTTTCTCCAAATTTCACTATGTGTTTATCTTTTTGACCAACACTATTCTTTTTCTCCAGATATATATAAGAGTCAAATGGTAACGCTTCATCATTCAGGTCATTTATTTCCAAAAGTTGTGCATACCGTATTTTGTGTTTTATTGCATACTGCAACAATGCGTCGCCCTTTTTGGCAGTAATCGCTTTCAATCCATTTACGGTTACAATTGCCCCTTCTATTCCTAATGGTTCTTCTGCTGGGTACATAGACAATGACTCAGACCCATTGTTAATGTTGGTATCAGTATTATTATCAACATTGCCAGCTGCTCCTTCGTAGCTATGGCTGTGTACAATTATTACTGTGTCTTTGATTGGTGTTGGTTGCGGTGTGGTTTCTTGAGGATTTGTACCCGATGGTGGCGTTTCTATTGTTTTTTGCTTACTGGCAGTTACTGCATCTTTTTCTTGCAAAACATTATTTGTATTACCATCAGCTATTGCCTCTATCCCTGTTAAATCAGATAAACTATCTGCTGCGGCATAGGTATACTCCTGCAACCTGAACTCTTCTATGATTTTTATCAATTGATAGGCATATCTTGGGTTTGTAGCATACCCACATTTTTTGAGTCCGTGAGCCCAACGAGCATAATCTGTAACTGAATAACTAAATAATATACTATATCTAGGGTTACGGTGCAAATGAGCAGAATGATCGTTGTAAGACTCTAGTGCATTTTTATATTTTTTAAAACATTCATCCTTAGCATCGTCCGTGTGCAAAAATGACGGTCCTTGCCAGCCATTTTTACACTTTATCCCGAAGTGATTATTCGCTTGTGTCACCAACTCACTTATGCCAGCTTCTGTTTCTAATATTCCTTGACCTAACGTAATAGCAGCGGGCACACCAGACACTCGCTGATCTGCTATGGCATAAGATGCATATTGTTTTATATACTTTTTCGCTCGGTCGTTATATGACTCTTGTGCCGCAGATTGCTGCATAGCAAACAAAAAAAATATGAATGCAACAACTGTGTTTCTGAAATTCATCCCCTTCAATATTTAGGTAAAACGGTTTTCACAAAAATAACGCTATGTTGGCTAATTCGTGCCTTAATAGGGTACAAATGATATATTATACATTATTTAACATAAACCATTTTTCTAGCGGCATTTATACAAAAATTAAAGGCTCTAGGAATTAGCTATACGAGGTGTGATAGGGCTCTATTAAAAATATTCAATTCTCGGCCTTTAAGCCA
The DNA here is from genome assembly GCA_945902755.1 of Flavipsychrobacter stenotrophus. Taxonomy (GTDB): domain Bacteria; phylum Bacteroidota; class Bacteroidia; order Chitinophagales; family Chitinophagaceae; genus Nemorincola; species Nemorincola stenotropha_A. The sequence goes on along the minus strand of CAMDNC010000007.1, from coordinate 6,127 downwards.
ATTTTAGCTGTTTTTTATATCCCTTTTTAGCTGTTTTCACCAATTTTTCTAAAAATCAGTTTTATTTAATAATCGTCACCCACCAACTAGCTAGATAAAATTAGCTGGCAGAAATGAGCAGTTTCCCCTACCTATTTTTTTTCACATGCTGCTATAAAACTTAACACCAATTCTTGCTCGAAGCCTTTCTGGAGCATGTATCGATAAACTTTCGCCTTTTTCGTCTGCTTACTCTTCTCTGTTCTCAACTCATTCCATTTCTTTATTGTAAGTTGTTCTAGCATACTTTGGTAATCACCTTCAGGTATTTCTTGCAAAGCCCTTTTTATACAATACTCCGATACGTTCCTAATTTTCAAATGTTGCCGTATCTTATTTCTGCCCCAGTGAAGCATTCTCCATTTTCCTCTCGCAAAACTTATAGCAAACCTTTCCTCATTCAATAGATCGGCAGCTATTAGTTCAGCTATTTGGTCATCAACCGTAATTGTTGAGAACCCAAGTTCATACAACTTATTCCTTACCTCGTAATGACACCTTTCCTGATATTTACAATAATAAAGAATAGCTGGATCTATCATCTATGAAGCTAATTAATTATTCTATCTATGTTCATGCTGTCTTCTACCTACCCATGTACACCATAAGAATCTGCACATCGCTTGGATTTACGCCGCTTATTCGGCTGGCTTGGCCTAATGTAGCCGGCCTAATCTTCTGTAGTTTTTGTCTTGCTTCAGAAGATATTGAAGAAAGCTTTTCATAATCAAAACTATCTGGTATCAATAAATCTTCCAGATTCGCCATCTTTAATACCAGCTCTTGTTCTTTTTCAATGTACACTTCATATTTAGTCTGTATTTCTACTTGTTCTAGTATTAATGGGTCTTGCTCGTTTATAGCATCAGCAAGTGCAGGTATTGCAACCATCATCTCTTTTAGACCTATTCCTGGTCTGAGTAGTAACTTTAGTGCTTTTGTTTTCTCTATCAGGGCAGTTGAACTGTTTTCCATCAGAAATGTGTTAGCTGATTCCATGTCGACAGAAAAATCACCGAGTACTTTTCTTATTGCTTTTACCTTTTCTTTCTTGCTTTGCATCAACTCGAACCTTTCCTTACTTGCTAATCCTATTTTGTATCCTAGCTCTGTAAGTCTGAAATCAGCATTATCTTGTCTAAGAAGAGTTCTGTATTCTGCTCTACTTGTAAACATTCTGTATGGTTCATCGGTACCCTTATTTATCAGGTCGTCTATTAATACACCTATGTAAGCATCGCTGCGTTTCAACACCAATGGTTCTTGTTCGTGTGCCGCTCTAGATGCATTAATACCTGCCATCAACCCCTGACAAGCTGCTTCCTCATAGCCTGTCGTTCCATTTATCTGTCCAGCAAAGAATAGATTCTTTATTAGTTTCGTTTCAAGTGTGAATTTCAACTGCGTTGGTGGAAAATAATCGTACTCTATTGCATAACCTGGTCTGAAAAACTTGCAATTTTCAAAACCTGGTACAAGTTTTAAAGCTTTGAATTGTACCTCTTCTGGCAATGATGTACTAAAACCATTCACGTATATCTCTACTGTGTTCCATCCTTCAGGTTCTACAAACAATTGGTGCCTTTCTCTTTCAGCAAACCTGCTTATTTTATCTTCTATACTTGGACAATACCTAGGTCCACTTCCTTTTATCCTGCCCTGATACATAGGTGACTGATCAAAACCAGTCTTTAGTATATCATGTACTTCCTGATTGGTGTACGTTATCCAGCAGCACCTTTGTTGTTTAGGCTTTATTTTATCTATTGGCAAGTAAGAGAATCCTACTACTTCATCATCACCATCTTGTATTTCCATCTTAGAGTAGTCCAGACTCCTTCCATCTACCCTTGGTGGTGTACCAGTTTTAAGTCTGTCTGTTTCAAAACCCAGTTCCACCAGTTGTTCTGTTATACCAGTGGCGCCTTTTTCTCCCATTCTACCACCACCAAACTGCTTCTCTCCTACGTGTATAACCCCATTCAGAAAGGTGCCATTTGTAAGCACTACACTTTTTGCACGTATCTCTTGACCCATTCCAGTTACTACTCCTTCAATTGTTCCACGTGAAACAATTAATCCCTTCACCATATCTTGCCAAAAATCAACATTAGAAGTATTCTCCAACATCTCTCTCCACGTACTAGCAAACAACATCCTATCATTCTGAGTACGAGGACTCCACATACCAGGACCCTTGGATTTGTTAAGCATTCTAAACTGTATTGTGCTCCTATCACTAACTATGCCGCTGTAGCCACCCAAAGCATCAATCTCACGTACAATCTGACCTTTTGCTATACCTCCCATTGCAGGGTTACAACTCATTTGGGCAATAGTCTGCATATTCATTGTTACAAGCAAAACCTTCGACCCCATATTAGCAGCAGCAGCAGCGGCCTCGCAACCCGCATGCCCTGCTCCTACAACAATAACATCGTATACTGGAAACATAAGGCAAAGATACGTAGCAAAAATTACAACAAGAATTTGTAATCATTATAAAAAACTTTTGGCACAAGATTTGTACAACAATAAACCAATAGAGAATGCTTATACTAGCATATAGATGTTCCACGTGAAACAACAATGAAAAATTTCCTTCTTTTAACAATATAATATACATTTACACGTTATAAGAAACGAAACCAAATGATTAGAAAAATAACCTTGACTGCTTTACTTGCAACAACTACAATAGTTGGAAGTAATTGCTATGGACAGGGTTATGATAGAAGCAATCTTACAAGAATAAGTCATAAGCTCACCATTGGTTTCGAACGCCAGATCCATACTCTTTATAAGAAAAATAACCCAGCATTAACTAACAAAACACTAATTGCTGAAGAAACAACCAATAGGATTCTCTTCAGAATGACACTTACCACAAGGTTAAGATTAGAAACTGGACTAAGTTTTAGGGATATTGACAAAATACTCAGTAATGATGGTCGCCAGAACAAAACAATAAGTTTAACTAGCCCCTTAACCAATTCAATACCACTTAGTATTCAGTATCAGTTACAAAATGAACGTAAAAGGTTAAGGCCATATATAGGAACAGGTATCCAATTCTATAACAATAATAGTTCACCTACCCCAGACTTAAATAACGACGATAGAAGGTTAACTAACGGACTGAAATACATCAACATTATCTTTACTCAGGGAATAATTTATGACATTACACCTGACCTCCAAATATCTCAGTCAATACACATTATTCCTGAAAATGGCATCAGACCAATAGGTATAAACTTCGGTGTAGGATATCGTATCAAATAAAGGAGCATCCTGTTACAGTATTCATTAAACAATACCACACGCTAATCATCAAATACCTATTGTACATCCCACCGTACAAGTCCATTTTGTCGACTACATCCAGTATCATAATCGAACATTGGATTTTTACCCAAAACGATATCTACCTTACAATTAAAAACAATTCTTACTACATTTTGACAAACAGGTGTAAAAAAAAAGAGCAGCCAAAATTAGCTGCTCTTTACAAAAACACCAGTTGATATTACTTAGCAATAACGAAATTCCTCGATACTGCTTTAGAATCTGTATTCATTACAAAGAAGTAATTACCAGGAGTCAGTTTAGAAGTGTTAACAGAGAAATTACCTGTTTTCACATTATTGTATACTTCTTTACTTACAAATCTTCCAAGACCATCTATAATGGTGAAAGTCACTAATTTAGAAGTGTTCTCTAATTCTACAGAAACATTCATAACGTCTTTAGCAGGATTTGGGAACAATGAAACCTTTGTGTCAGTTACAATTGGAGCGTTATTTACACTAACCGGACTGTTGTTAGCAATCATTGCAACTGCAGGTATAAGACCACGTGTACTGCTGAAGTTAAATGAATCTACAGAATTAACAAAGCTAACAAAAGTACTTGGTGTAGGTGTATTAGCACCAGTTGGAGTGGCAATGATATCATCAGTCGAAGTATTCACCAAACTAGTATAGTCAAGATTGCTGTTGTTAAGCTGGAAACGGCCATAGATACGTGGATAAGGGTGCACTATACCATCAGCACCAAGAAAGTGTGAACCTGGTACACCAACAGCTAAATAATACCAACTATTAGCATCTAAATATATGGTCGTAGGGTTACCAGACGCTGGATCGCCCATGCCAGAGAAATTCAATAACGCGCCAGATGTATCGTTAACACCATCGAAATTGTGAACACCCAAAGAAGCCAAAGTCAACTCACCATTCTGAAGAACACTATCAGCAGGTTGACCACCTGTACCATCAGCCCATTTAAAGAGATAAATGTTGGCAGGTGTACCTAGCGGACCAGCAGTATTAGTCGACAATGAATACTGCACACGAGAAATAGATGTACCACCGTTTCTAACATAGTACATCGGTCCCCACAAGAAATCTCCACCAGCATTAAACGAATAACCGATTGTTCTAACTGGCGCATTGTTAACCATATCATAACGACCTTTAGAATACAAGCTATCAGTAACGTAGAACGAAGTAGTAAGGCTGTTATCGGCAGGGTATGCATCAGCTACAGAATGTGTAATATTATAAGTCACATCGAACCGACCTTTTCCGGTAGCAGATAAATCATACTCTGCATCATCAAACATGGCATATACCGAGTCAAGTGCAGGGAATGAAGAAAGCGTCACGGTGTTAGTATGCTGCGTAGCCGGAACGCTAGTTTCAGATGGAGTAAATGTTGTAGTACTTGTTACGTTAACTCCAGACAAATCGTTTGTACCATAGTTTGCAATGAATGCACCATCAACCATCTTATATGGGAAAGGATTTCCACTTGCACCCAATTGATTAGAAGGTATAGCATAGTTATGCCATCCTGCAATACCACCAGGCACAAAACCTGCATCATTAGCAAGACTTAAACCCCATGGAGTAATAGTTAAACGTGCTGTGTCACCACCTCTGTATAGCGCGCCTATAGCATCACCATCTTCTTTAGAAATCATAAACACAGGTATAGTAATACCCGCAGCAGAGCAAACCGTACCAGCACCCATTCCTACAGGACCGCCGTTTATATTGTTCACTATAACACACGCAATCGCTCCAGCGTTTTGAACCTGTTGCGCTTTACAAACGAACTCGATACCACCACCACGATAAACATAACCGATTTTGCCGGTCATAGAACCAGGAGCAAGAGTAGATGCTAGAGTATCACCGCCCAGAGGTGGCATACAAATCTGCTCATTAATAATTGGTGTAGTTACAGCACCACCCCATGGTGTACCACCTGAGAATGCAAAAGTGTAAATTTTTTGACCTGCTACAGCGGCAGGACTATTCACCACAAAACGCAACCCTACGTAATCTGCATACCAATTTGGATCAGACGTACCTGTACCGTAAGGGAAAGGTCCAAATGCCAATGGCTGAACCTGACCATTAGCAATACTTGCTCCAGCTATACATGTAGCCAAAAGCAGATTTTTTAGCGTAATCACTTGCTTCATAAAAATAAATTTTTAATTTGGTTTGACAATTTAGAACTATTTTATAAAATAAACAAAAATTAACTCCACATGAAGTAAATTCTTAACACAATTTAATTTCTTCATCCTACCAGCCCTGCGCTGATACTTATCTCCATCATTCTATCTATTGGTTTCTTCGCTGCCAGCCTCAACTCTTCATCCATTACTATTTCTGGTTGCTCGTATTTTAAACAATTGTAAATCTTTTCTAACGAGTTCCTTTTCATGTGAGGGCATTCATTACACGCACAAGCATTATCTGGTGGAGCGGCGATAAAGGTTTTATTAGGAGATAGTTCAATCATTTTATGCAAAATACCTGATTCAGTAGCTACTATAAAGGTATCAACTTTCGCATTTTGCGTGTATTTCAACAACTCCGTCGTAGACCCAATAAAATCAGCAATGCCTAATATAGCATCCTCACACTCAGGATGTGCTATCAATTTAGCACTAGAATGTCGAGCTTTAAGCTTCGATATTTTTTCTAAAGAAAAAATCTCATGCACCATACATGCACCATTCCATAGTACCATTTTCCTACCACTAACCTTGTTGATATAAGCCCCAAGG